>JBDSRE010000135.1:0-12069 GCA_039929465.1 Sphingomicrobium sp.
ATTCCATGGTCCTCACCCGCACCCGCCGAACGCCGCCGCTAAAGGGCATGGGCCAGTCAGAGCGGCGTCGAACCGTCGCCGGGGCGTTTGCGGTGACCGACAAAGCGGCGGTGGCGGGCAAACGAATCATTCTGGTCGATGACGTCTTCACCACCGGGAGCACTGCTGAGGCTTGCGCCAGGACTCTGCAACGCGCCGGTGCCGCGCGCGTTGAACTGGTGTGCTGGGCGCGGGTCGTCCGGCCAGCCCATCTGCGGCGCTGACCGAGAATTTGTTTGAACAAGGAGCATGAGTGGCCAAGGTTGAAATCTACACCAAGCAATTTTGCCCGTTTTGCTGGCGCGCGCTCGACTTGCTGTCGCGCAAGGCGGTCGAGTTTGAGGAGATCGCGGTCGATGGCGGGGGGCCCAAGCGCGCTTTGATGATCGAGCGCGCCAACGGCCGAACAACCGTGCCGCAGATTTTCATTCGCGGCGAGCATGTCGGGGGCTGTACCGAATTATTCCGGCTCGATGAGGATGGGCGGCTCGATGCGCTGCTCGGCGGCTAGGCGATGACCCGGATTGCGCTGTTCCAGTCGACCACCGGCATTGATCCGGCCACCAATGCCGATCGGCTGGTGAAGGCGATCGGCGACGCTTCGGCGGGCGGTGCGACAATGCTGTTCACGCCCGAAATGTCGGGCCTCCTCGACCGCGATTCGAAGCGCTCGGCAAGGGGGATTCGGGAGGAGGGGGATGACTTGGTCCTGGCTGCCTGCCGCGCTTTGGCGCGCGAGCATGGCCTGTGGCTCCACCTCGGATCGCTCGCGGTTCGGGCGGGCGGCGGCAAGATCGCCAACCGCGCCTTCTTGATCGACGACCTTGGCGAAATCCGCGCTCGCTACGATAAGATCCATTTGTTCGATGTCGATCTTTCTACCGGGGAGAGTTGGCGTGAATCATCGGTTTATGCCGCTGGAGAGGGCGCGGTGGTCGCCGCCGGCACCCCAGTTGGCAAGCTCGGTCTAACCATCTGCTACGACCTCCGCTTTCCAGCGATTTTTGAACGGCTGACGGAAGCGGGCGCGGAGGTGATCGCGGTCCCGGCGGCGTTCACCGTTCCAACCGGCCAGGCGCATTGGCATGTGCTGTTGCGCGCCCGGGCGATCGAGGCGGGGCTGTTCGTGGTTGCCGCCGCTCAGGTCGGGACCCATGAGGATGGCCGAGTAACCTTTGGCCACTCGCTCGTCGTCGATCCGTGGGGCGAAATCTTGCTCGACATGGGCGAGATGCCCGGACTTGGCTTCGCCGACATCGATCTCAAGCGGATTGCCGAGGTTCGCGGGCGCGTTCCGTCGCTCGCCCACCGCAAGCCGGTCGCCGCCGCGGCCATCGTCTGAATTGAGCAGCCGCGCGCATCCCGCTATGCGTGAGCGCGGCGACCCCGTAGCTCAGCAGGATAGAGCATCAGATTCCTAATCTGAGGGCCGCGCGTTCGAATCGCGCCGGGGTCACCAGCCTTCGCCCTTTAGTGTTCAGGAGATCACCGATGACTGATCCAATTCGCAAAGGCGACCCGATCGACGGCGATCTCGTCGCCCCCGCTGCCAAGGTCGCGGTCCCGGATGAAGTGGCCGATGCGATCAGGACATTGATCCGCTGGGCGGGTGACGATCCCGATCGCGAGGGCCTGGCCGATACGCCGGTTCGGGTTGCTCGCGCGTGGAAGGAATATGCAGCGGGCTATGCCGAGGATCCGGCGGTGCACCTGGCGCGGGTGTTCGAGGAAGTCAGCGGCTATGACGAGATCGTGCTGTTGCGGGATATTCCGTTTCAGTCGCATTGCGAGCATCATCTGGCGCCGATCATCGGCAAGGCGGCGATCGCCTATTTGCCCGGCGACAAAGTGGTTGGAATCTCCAAACTCGCCCGCGTTCTTCACGGCTTCGCCCGACGCCTCCAAGTGCAGGAACGGCTGACTGCTCAGGTCGCCGATTGCATCTGGGATCACCTCGATCCCAAAGGCGTGGCGGTGGTGATCGAAGCGAGCCATTCGTGCATGACCGCGCGTGGGGTCGGGACTCCTGGGGTGATGATGACCACCAGCCGGATGATGGGCACCTTTCGCGAAGACGAAAGAAGCCGCCGCGAAGTGCTCGCACTGATGGGCTATTGAGCCGATACGATAAGGGCGGCTCCTCGCAGAGCCGCCCAGTGGTTAGATTTAGGACGGCCGAGGCTTAAGAGGCCGCTTCCATGCTGTGCTTGATCTGGCTGATCTGGTCGTGGCCCGAGCGGACCGACTGGAACGCCTGCTCGACCGCAGACCGGCATTCGCCGCTCAGCGCGTCGCTCTTGAGCACGGCTTCATATTTGCCCTTGATGTAATCCTCGCCGCGCTCGACCTCGTTTATGATCGCTTTTTCGTCGCGGCCAGTAATCGCGGCCTTGATGTCCTCGAACACCTGGTGGGTCTTGCCCATGATCGAGCCGTCGTCCTCGGGATTGCCGCCCAATCGGCGGACTTCGCTGCGCAGTTGCTCGACCACCTGCTGGCGCTCGTCGGCGCGCTTGCGAAACAGTTCGCGAAGGCGATCGCTGTCGACATTCTTGGCCGAATCTTCATAGCCTTTGACGCTGTCGATGGTGGTTGCGGTCAAGGTGTTGAGCGCGGTGATTTCTTCCGAATGTTTATAATCCGTCACTTGAAACTTCTCCGTGTCTGAGTTGCAATCACGGGGGGTCAACGCACGAACCGCCGCTGCGCTTCGCACCTCGGCCAAAATATATGGGACGCACCGCAGAAAAGTGTCACTTTGCCGTGGACACCGGCCCCGCGTCATACGCGCTGGCGCCGCTTGGCGTTGCCCCTTAAGAACTGGCGTCCGATGAACTTGGGAAAGTCCGCCATGCGCCAGAAGTCGATCAAGGCCGATCGTTGACCGTAATGGTCAAGCAGGCGCGGCGTGCATCGACCCAGCTGATCGCGGCGGCGCTGGTGCTGGGCATCGTCGCCGGGGTCTTCGCTTCGACCGTCGGTGGCGGGATCAGAGAGCGCGCCGTCGAAGCGGCGTCACTGGTTGGCGGATTGTGGCTCGACGCCTTGCGGATGACGATCATCCCGCTGCTTTTCTCACTCTTGGTCAAGGGTGTCGTCAGCGGCACTGCCGCGGTGCGCGGCGGCAATCTCGCGGCGCGGTCGATCGCCTGGTTCGTCGGCCTGTCGTTCATCTCAGCGGTGGTTGGCGCGATCGTTGCCCCGGCGTTGCTCGCGGCGTTTCCGCTACCGGCTGAGGCGATCAGGGCGCTTAGCGCGGCGCTCGGAACGGTCGACCAGGCGGCGATTGGCGAGAGCACCGCGACCACCGGCGACTTCCTGCGGTCGTTCGTCCCCGGCAACCCGGTTAAAGCGGCCGCGGACGGTGCAGTGCTGCAAGTCATGCTGTTCGGGCTGGTGTTCGCGCTCGCGCTAGGCTTCCTTGAGCCGCGCCTGCGCGATCCTGTGGTCAATTTGTTCGACGCGATTGGCCAGGCGATGCTGGTCATCGTCGGCTGGATCCTGGTGGTCGCGCCAATAGCGGTGTTCGCACTCGCGTTTGCGCTCGGCGCGGGGGCCGGGGGCGGGGCCTTCGGAGCTGTCGCCCATTATTTGTTTATCTATTCCGCGACCGGCCTTGCGGTGCTGGCGCTGGCGTATGGCGTGGCGCTGCAATTCGCACGCTTCCCGCTCGGCGCCTTTTCCAAAGTCATGCTACCGGTCCAGTCGTTCGCATTGTCGACCCAATCCTCAACCGCCTCGCTGCCTTTGATGATCGAGGCCGCGCGCGAGCTTGGCGTTGAAGAGACCACCCGCGACGTCACCTTGCCAATGGCGGTGGCGCTGTTCCGAGTGCTCGGCCCGGCGATGAACATCGCGGTGTGTTTTTACCTGGCGCACTGGCTTGGGCTTCCGCTCGGGCCCGGAGCGGTGGTCGCCGGAATCGCAGTGGCGACGATCGCCTCGATCTCGGCGCCTGGGCTTCCAGGGCAGATTAGCTTCATTTCGTCGATCGGGCCGATCGCGGTGGCGATGGGACTGCCGCTTGCACCGTTGGGAATTTTCATCGCGCTCGAGCCGATCCCCGACATGCTTCGCACAATGACCAATGTAACGATGGACGTTGCGGTTACAGGCGCCGTCGACCGCCGCGCCCGGGCGAGGAAGAAAAAGCCCTAGCGTCCGGCGATTCTGCGCACTCGGTCGGCGTAAAGGCGGCCGACCGGCTGTTCGGTGCTGTCGGCGAGGCGGGCGATCCATCGTCCCGAAGGGTTGCGGGTGAAACCGGTGATGAAATCCTTGCGCACGATTGCCGAGCGGTGAAGGCGGACAAACAATTCAGGGTCGAGCCCTTCCTCGAGCGCGGTCATCGAATGGTGGATTAACCAGCTGCGGCGGCCCACGTGCAGCCGCATGTAATCGCGCTCGGCTGAAACGCGGTCGACATCGCGCGCCGCGATCCTGACCAAGCCCGAGAGGTCCGATGCCCAAAATTCCTCAAGCCATTGCGACCCTGCGCGCGGCGCCTTGCCGGTGCGCTGTTCGATATAGGCGCGAGTCCGATCGAGCGCCCGCTGGAGGCGTTTGGGGTCGACCGGCTTCATCAGATAATCGACCGCTTCAACCTCGAATGCAGCGACGGCGAACTGGTCGAAGGCGGTGACAAAAATTACCGCCGGGGAGGATTCCTGGACGGCCAGCGAGCGCGCCACCGATATTCCATCGAGGCCGGGCATGGCGATGTCGAGCAACAGCACATCGGGGTGTAATGCGGCGGTCAGGCTAACGGCCGATTCGCCGTCGCTGGCGGTGCCGACGAGTTGCGCGCCTTGGGCCTTGGCGAGGAGCAATTGCAGGCGCTCGACGGCAAGCGGTTCGTCGTCGGCGACCAGTACCCGAAGCGATTCGACCTCAGTCACGGCGCTCGATCGGCATGATCAGCGACACCTTGTAGCCGCCGGCAGTCATCGGGCCGAAACGACATTCGCCGCTCTTTCCGAAACGCGCTTCCAGTCGCTGGCAGACATTGTCGAGCCCGAGGCCGGTGCCTTCATGGGTCGCGGCGGGAAGTTCGTCCTTGCCGCCTTGTTTGAGGCGATTGGTGATGTCGAGCGTCATCCGGCCATCGCCAGCGGTGCGCGCGGTTATTGCAAGGACGACTGTCTTGCGACTCTTGGACACGCCATATTTAATCGCATTCTCGACGATCGGCTGCAGGATCAAGGCCGGCAGAAGAGCGTGTTCGAACTCGGGCGGAACGTCGATCTCGACATTGAGGCGGTCGGGGAAACGCGCCATTTCGATGTCGAGATAGAGCCGCTGGAGGTCGATTTCCTCGGCCAAAGTGACATCGGCGCCCGGGTCGAGCGACAGGCTTGTTCGGAAGAAAGTGGACAGCGCCAGAAGCATCGCTTCGGCGCGGTCGGCGCGGCCGGTCATGACCAGTGACGACAGCGAATTCAGGGTGTTGAACAGGAAGTGCGGATTGACCTGGTACCGCAGCGCCCGGACCTGCGCCGCCTGGGCCGCGCTTTCCGCAGCGGCGAGCTGCTTTTGTGCTGCTAGCGAGGCGGCTTGCGCCCGAGTGGCGAGGTAAAAGGCGCTCCAGGCGAGGAAGAAAAATAGCCAAATGACCGCGACATCGGCGCCGAAGCGCAATTTTTTCTTGCCATCGAGGTCGTTCATTCGGGGCATGGTCAGAACGAGGGGCTCGGCGGCGCTGCGCTCGATCCGGATTTGATGACCCTTTTCGACGACGACGAAACCCTCGCGCGCCTGATAGCGGAATTCCTCGCGGCTCTGGCGCATGACGTCGCCAAGCTGGAGCAGAACGAACGACAGGATCACCGAGGCGGCGATCGAGCTGAGACCGGCGACGATGGCCTTCTTGCGGATCGTCGCCCGCGCCGCACAAACGTTGATCGACACATAGATGAGCCCGGTTAGGACAATCCCGAGCAGGATGACGACCAGTCTGTTCTCGAGGACGGTAAAGGGATCCGAACCGAGAAACGCCCGGGCGACGACGGTAACCGCATAAAATAGCCAGAAGCCGAGGATCGACTTAATCGCGGTCCGCCAGTCGGCGAAGCGCGAAGCGCCGGTGGAAGTAGTAGTGGTGGTGGTGGAAAGAAACGCCATCCTTATCGTCATGTCGCAAAAGCGCAGCCAAGCAAACCGCCCCTCGCGCCATTGGCAGAGCCTGGCTCGCCGCCGGTCGAATAGTCGTGCCGGAACGCCGTTGCGGCGCGCTCGTTACCGTCCATGACAACCTCAGAAAAATCATCGAACAGCGAGGCAGCGATGCACAACAACGACAATGACCGGGGCAGGAAAAAGCCCGTTCCGCCGCCGGCGGTGCTGTCGAGCGACCCCAACAAGGAGCTCGAACAAAAGCTTCATAACGACCCCGACAACCTCGACGCCAAAGCCGACGTCGGAAGCGACCAGTCGATGGATGCATCGGATCCGCCGTCCTCTTCGCAGCCCGGACAAAAGGACGAACCCGCACCGTCATCGGGCTTTCCGGAATAATCCCGTCGCGGTTGCGAGTGCGGAACGTCCTAGGATCGTTGCCAAAATTCCACGCGGCCGTAATAAATTGGGGATAAGTGAATATTTAGCGTTGCCGCGCGGACTCGCCTCTGATTCTATGTGAATGGGGGGTGGGAATGCGGTTAACGGCCGATCAACCGAGACCGCTGCATGATCCCGCCATGGATATGGGAGTTGGATCATGATCACGCGGACCAGCCAACCAGCAGGTGGCGCCTTGCTGATCTCGGAAATGAAAGAATTCGCGGGCTTTCCCAAGTCTACGCAGCGCTACATTCGCCGCGCGCTTGATGTCGCTTACGGGCGTCGGGACGCGATCGAATGCTGGGCCCGTGACGATGGCGAAGCCGCCTCGATCCGCGCCCAGGCCCGACTCTACAAGCAGCTCGATCATCTGCGCCTTCAGGTCCCAGACGACAGCGGGCTGGACATGATCGAGCCGTTCATCGGAATGCTGATCACCTTGTCGGCGTTCGACCTCGGCCAGGAGAGGCTCGACGGGTTCGCCGCTTTCCGCTTCCTTTACGAACGGTTGATCGGGGCCTCGTCGAGGCCGTGGCTGCCTGGTGCCTTTTGCGCCGCCGCAGCGCTTCCGCACCTCCACCCCGAGCGCCGCCGAATCCTGCTCCAGTCGATCAGCGAAGGCGCCGCGACCGCGCCCGGCTGGTCGAATCGCGAACCGGTGTTCTGGCCCGAATGGGTCGAGAAGGTCGACCTGGAAGCTGCGGCCTGACTTAGTTCGGCGCTTTCACCGACGGGAAAATCTCCGCCAACTGCCGCACGCTGTCCACAGCATTGCGGTGGTGCACGAACAGCACCCCCGCCGCTTCATAGGCCGATCGGTGATTTTCCCGGTCATCCACCAGCACGTCGCCAGGCGCCATATGCTTGTGCTTGTCGCGAGCCATGCAGGTGATGATCGGTACGCCGGGGAAATAGGTCGCCGCCCACGCCACTTTCTGCGGCGCCGCCCAATTGCCGAACGGTAGCCCGGTAAGGATGGTCGGGTTCAGATGCGCGACCGCCTCGAACAGGCGACGTGCATCAGGCATTTCCGGCAGCTTTGCGTAGAAGCCCGCCGCCCTAGCCAGCCGCCGCCAAAATTCTTGCTGACCGTGTCGGGCGATATAATCGTCCGGGTTCGCTCCGAGCAGCGCTTTTACCCCAGCATCGAAATCAGCCAGCACCCCATCGGCATCAAGGAACAGACGTGGCGAACGGGGCTGCACTTCAGCCCTTTATCCGGGTAAGCAACCCTGCGGCGAATTCGCTCAATGTGTCGTCGCGCGCGCCCATGATGACGATTCGGTCTCCGGACTTGGCTTCGGCAGTCAAAGCGGTGCCGATCGCCGCTCGCTCGGGGATATGCTCGGCGCGGGCGCCGCGCTCACCAATTGCTCCCGCCAGCCAGTCGGAGCCGCGCCCTTTTTCAACGGTCCCGCCGTGATACACCGGGTCGGGCAGATAAAGCCGGTCGTCCGCCGCCATTCCCCGCGCGAAAGCGTCCGCAAGCTGCTCGCCCATCTTGGCCAGCGGGCCGAAACCATGGGGCTGGAACATGATCAGCAGGCGCCCGGGCCGCGCGCGCAAGGTTGCGAGCGTGGCGTCGATCTTGTCGGGATTATGGGCGAAGTCGTCGATCACGGTGACGCCGTTCTCGGTGCCAATGGTCTCGAGGCGCCGCTTGGTGCCTTCGAACCGGCCGAGCGCGGTGCAGGCGTCCTCGAGCCGTAGTCCCAATGCTAATGCAGTGGCGATCGCGGCCAGCGCATTGGAAGCATTGTGGTGGCCGGGGACCTGAAGTTGGACCTTGGCGCGATCCCCCGAAGCCTCGACGGTAAAAGCGGCGCCCATTTCCTCCTCGCGAAAGTCTTTGCCCAGGACCGACGCGGCGGGACTGTCGAAGCCATAACCGACCAATTTTCCGGCAGCCAAAGCCTCGCCCAGCAAGCGCGCTTCAGGATCGTCGAGATTGATCACCGCCTTGCGCGCCGCGCCTAAAAAGCCGGCGAACAGCCCGCGCAACTCGTCCAAGCCTTTGTGGTCAAGCGTGACATTGGTGATGATCGCGACCTCGGGCCTGTACAAAGCGATCGAGCCGTCGCTTTCGTCGACCTCGCTGACGAATAACTCGGGATCGCCGACCAACGCGCTCGCGAAAGGCGTTCCGGGCGTAACGAAATTCTTCATCACCGCGCCGTTCATGACCGTCGGCTGACGGTGGCACGAGTGGAGAATCCAGGCGATCATTCCAGTGACGGTCGATTTGCCGCTAGTCCCGCCGACTGCAACGCTGCGCCGTGCCGAGTTGAGCAATTCGGCGAGAAATTGCGGGCGGGTTTTGTGCGTCAGTCCCAATTCCCTGGCGCGAACGACATCGGGCACCGTGTCCTCGACCGCCGCCGACGTAATCAGGGTCATTCCGGGTTTCAGTCCCGAACCGTCCTGTTCGAACAAGTGAATCCCGAGCGAGCGGAGATAATCGAACTTGGCCGCGGTGCGCCCGGCATCGAGCGAACGGTCGGAACCCGCTACTCGGCCACCGCCGGCGCGGACGATCGAGGCCAAAGGCAGCATTCCGCTACCCCCGATGCCGCAGAAAAAGACGGTCGAATCAGTCATGCCCGCGGCCCTATTGGCCAGCGCGCGGTAATGCTAGTGGAAGTCGGCGCGCAGGTTCATCGACTTTCCCCTTTCAACGCGGGGCATGACTGTCCTATCCGAGTTGTGAGCGCCACTTGAGAATGGGGAAGTGCAATGCGGATCGCGGTCGTCGCCCCCAGTTGCACGCTTGATCGTGAAGTCGCCAAACGGCTTGAGCAATTGGTCGAAAAGCGCGGCGATTGCGAAGTCTTCATTCACCCGCAATGCTTCCTCAGCGATGGCCATTTCGCCGGCTCCGACGAACAGCGGCTTGCCGCGTTGCGTGAGGTCATGGCCGATCCAACTGTCGATGCATTGTGGTTCGCGCGCGGCGGTTACGGGTCGAACCGCATTGCCGAAGCCGCCGTCGAGGGCCTTCCGAAAGCCGCTCGAGCGAAGCAATATCTGGGCTATAGCGACGCCGGCTTCCTCCACGCCGCGCTCGACAAGGCCGGGCTTCAGTCGGTGTGGGGGCCGATGGCGCAGGATTTGCGCCGCGACGGGGGCGAAGCGGCGGTCGGTCGAGCGCTTGACTGGTTGGTAAGCCGAATTCCAGACGCGCTCGAACCGGGGATCGACGGGCCGGCGATGGCGTTTAACCTGACGGTCCTTTCCAACCTTCTCGGAACTACGCTGGAACCCGATTTGAGCGGTGTCGATCTTCTGATTGAGGATGTTGGCGAGCATCACTATCGGCTCGACCGAACGATGTTTCATGTGACCGCCAGCGCCAATGTCCGAAGCGTTCGGCAAATCCGTCTCGGCCGGGTCAGCGATGTGCCCGCCAATGATCCGGAATTCGGCGCCGATTACAGAGAGATCGTGCGCAATTGGTGCGTCCGTTCGGGAATCGCATTTGGCGGCTGCGCCGACATCGGACATGATCGTGACAACAAGGTGGTTCCGTTCCGCTCATCGCGCGTAAAATGACCGCTATCGTGAAAGCCTTGCGCCCGCGCCTTAGTTGCGCTCTACCGTAAGAGGTAACAACAGGAGGGCCGAATGGCAGAAGGCAGTGGTCGTAAAGCAGGGGGCGGATTAGCCCGCCCGGTTCAACCGTCGGCGGATCTCGCGGCGA
Organism: Sphingomicrobium sp.; assembly: GCA_039929465.1. Classification (GTDB taxonomy): domain Bacteria; phylum Pseudomonadota; class Alphaproteobacteria; order Sphingomonadales; family Sphingomonadaceae; genus Sphingomicrobium. The sequence goes on from JBDSRE010000135.1 coordinate 10,295, forward strand.
TTTGCGGAAGCGATCCGCTGCCGCGTAGCCAGGTGGTTTCGAAGATGTGGGATCACATCAAGAAGAACAACCTCCAAAACCCGCAAAACAAACGGGAAATCATGGCTGACGACAAGCTGAAAAAGATTTTCGGCGGCAAGGATCGGGTCAGCATGTTTGAAATGAACAAGCATCTCTCGAACCATCTGAAATAAGCGTCGGACAGTTCGATTCAGAGGGGGATCCGTTTCGGCGGGTCCCCTTTTTTATGGCGAGTGCGCTGCGACTCGGTCGATCTCCGATCAGCCGCGCCACTGCCCCTCGAACAATTCCGCGGTCACCGGATAGCCGAGATGGTCGGGAATCCTGATATATTGTTCGTCCCCGCGATGCTCGAGCCACGGTGTTACCGGCTCGATCGGATGGGCCAAGGTATCTGCACGAATGGCGTCGAAACTGTTGTGCTGGGCGAGGCGTTCGAGCGTTCGGCGGGTTGGAAAGATGAGGCGCGCATTGCCGGTCTTTTCCATGTCGAGCACGGCCTGGGCGCTCAGCCAGTAAGCGTCTGAACATTCGCCCTCGATCACCCGCGGCTGCCACTCGCCGTCCGGCGCAAGAGCGATGTAAAACATGGTGTCGAAGCGCCGCACCGCGTGAAATTTTGGCACCCAGCGCGCGAACGGCGTGAGCGCGCTTGATTCGAGCGTCAGGCCGTTGTCGCGCAGAATGTCGGTGAACGACCGCCCGGCAACAAGCGCGGCCTGAAGCGCCGCCGCCTGGTCGCTGTCGGGCAGCGGCTCGATTCCCACTGGAACCGCCGTTTCCTCGATGGTTTCGCGAATTGCGGCGGTCTTGGCCGAATCGTCTCCGCCGAGTTCGCGATCGGCGGCGTCGATTCGCCCGCCCGGAAACACCAGCGCCCCGGCAGCAAACGCCATTCCGCCGGCGCGTTCGACAATCAGCAACTCGGGAGCCGTGCCGGCGCGATCGCGAACCACGATCAGCGTCGCCGCCGGTATTGCCTCGTCGGTCATGCGCTAGCCGCGCGCGCGGGCATTACATCCCGGCGACGTTCTGCTCGTCCGCGTCGGTGGGAGCGGCCGCGGTGTTGGCGGCAACAGCATTTTCCTGCTCCAATTGGTCCTGCTGAGTCCCCAGCGCGACGGCTTCGGCATTGGCAGCATCGGCGGCGGCATTGTCCGCCATTGCATTCATGTCGCTATCGGCTTGATCGACCGCGACGGTGTTGAGGGTGTTGTCGGTGTTGCTGGTGCAACCGGCGATCGAAAGGGTGAGCGCGGCGGCACCGGCGATTGCAAAAGTAATCTTGGTCATGGTCAATCCTGTGGTCAGTGAATCGATACGTCGATGGTCCTACCAGCATCGCGGCCTTTGGTTCCACCACTTTAAAGCGCCCCGATTGCTTGTGAATTGCTGCCAGAGGGCTTATTTCAGGTGGTGCCGGGCAACCGGCTATGTCGGTAGACTGTCGCGTGGAATAAGCACTTCGGACCCGGGGGGCAGTACCCCGGCGCCTCCACCACCAGCCCCCCCGCGTGGGGGATTGCTGATGGGGGCGAAATAGGATCGACGGGTGCGATAAAGGCTCGATTGCCGATCGGTAGGAGACCACCGTGACGGCTCGTACACACAAGTGCCAACGATAATGAGGCTCTTGCTATTGCTGCGTAACTGACGGCCTAACGGTCACAAGTTACAATGACAAAAGCGCGGTCGGACCCCACCGGGCAACAGAAGGGGATTCCAGCGGCCTCCGAGGGAGCCGGGCAACAGAA
>JBDSRE010000136.1:0-4438 GCA_039929465.1 Sphingomicrobium sp.
TCGCAGCGTTGCGGCTTGGCGTCGTTGCGGCCGTCGCCGAGCGCCCGATAAAGCCCGTCGATGGAAATGAACGCCAGGCTGTCGGCGTTGATATAATCGGCCATCGCAGCAACGCTCATCTGCGCCGCGAGCAATTTGGCGCGCTCGGGCGTGTCAACGCCGTAAAAGCAGCTGTGCGTGGTCGGCGGCGATGCGATCCGCATGTGCACTTCGCGCGCCCCGGCATCGCGCATCATCTGCACGATCTTGACGCTGGTGGTGCCGCGGACAATCGAATCGTCGATCAGCACGATGCGCTTGCCCGCGACCAAGGCGCTATTGGCGTTGTGCTTCAGCTTAACCCCGAGGTGGCGCACTTCCTGGCTCGGCTGGATGAAGGTGCGCCCGACATAATGCGAACGGATGATCCCGAGCTCGAACGGAATCCCCGACGCCTGGCTGAAGCCGATCGCCGCCGGAACTCCGCTGTCGGGGACTGGAACGACATAATCGGCCTCGACCGGCGCCTCGACCGACAATTCGGCGCCGATGCGCTTGCGCACTTCATAGACCGACTGGCCCTCGGCGATGCTGTCGGGGCGGCTGAAATAAACGTGCTCGAAGACGCACGGGCGCGGGTCGGCCTTGGCAAACGGGCGGAAGGATCGGATTCCGCTGTCGTTGACGATGATCATTTCGCCCGGCTCGACATCGCGCAGGAAGGTCGCGCCAATGACGTCGAGCGCCACCGTCTCGCTGGCGAAAATCGTCGCCTCGCCGAGCTTGCCCATGACCAGCGGCCGAATACCGAGGGGGTCGCGGCAGGCAATCAGGCCTTGGTCGGTCAGCACTGTCAGCGAATAGGCGCCCTCGACCTGAGCGAGCGCATCGGTCAGCCGTTCGCGCATGCTCGAATAGCTTGAGGTCGCGACCAAATGGATGACGACTTCGGTATCGCTGGTCGACTGGAAGATCGACCCGCGCCGCTGCAGCGTCCGGCGCAGTTTCAGCGCGTTGGAGATGTTTCCGTTATGGGCGACCGCGAAGCCTTCGTTGGCAAGTTCGGCGAACAATGGCTGGACGTTGCGCAGCGCGGTCTCGCCCGTGGTCGAATAACGGACATGGCCGATTGCCGAGCGGCCGGCGAGTTTGCGGATGACGCTGTCCTGATCGAAATTACCAGCGACCTGTCCCTGCGCCCGATGGCTATGAAAATGCGTGCCGTCGAAGCTGGTGATGCCTGCCGCTTCCTGCCCGCGATGCTGGAGGGCGTGAAGCCCGAGAGCGACGAAACTTGCGGCGTGATCGGCACCCCAGAGGCCGAACACGCCGCATTCCTCGCGCAATTTATCGTCATCATACGGGTCGGTGGTGAGCATCATCGCGCTATGGTCCTCGGGGCCCATCGGGGAGTCGCAAGTGATATAGGGATGAAGCCCGCGCTTGTCGCGCGCAAACGCGACATGAATTCGTCTTATTTGGACGAAAAGCGTGAAATCCTAACGCTTTACCCCTTATAGAGCTGAGGATAGCGCGACTTCAACGCCGCGACCTTCGGCCTGTCGTTCACGAGGATATAGGGGTGCATCGGGTTCCGTTTGGCGAAATCCTGGTGATGCGCTTCGGCATTGTAAAAGCGGCCCTGCTCGATCTTGGTCGCGATCGGCTTCTTGTAGCTGCCCGACGCGCTCATCTTGGCGATGAAGGTGCGCGCTGCCTGTTCCTGCGCCTTGCCCTGCGGGAAGATCGCCGAGCGGTAGCTTGGGCCGCTGTCGGGGCCCTGGCGGTTCACTTGCGTCGGATCATGGGCGACGGTGAAATAGACCTGGAGCAGCCGCGCATAGCTGATTTGCGCGGGGTCAAAGGTGATCTTGACCGCTTCGGCATGGCCGGTGCGTTCGGTGCTGACCGTGTCGTAATTCGCGTCAGCTGAAGCGCCGCCGGCATAGCCGGAAACGACGTTGGTGACGCCCCTCACATGTTCGAACACCGCCTCCATGCCCCAGAAACAGCCCCCCGCGAGCACTGCGGTTTCGGATTTCGCGGCGGCGGCGGGGGCGGCGGCGAATGTCAGGCTCGCGCCGAGGATTGGCAGAAGCAGTCGGTTCATTGAATTTCTCCTATGGAATGCACCATATACGCGGCCCGCTGAACCGCGGATGCACGCGGGCGCGGTGGTCTGGCGGGTGATTGACGCAAAGCCGCCGACGGCACATGGTCGATTGCATCTCAAAACCCACTTTCGCGAGGATTTGTCGCCATGCCGATCTATGCCGCACCGGTGAAGGACACTTTGTTCGTCCTCAACGACGTCCTCGACATTGGCAAATATTCGAACATCCCGGGCTTTGCCAACGCCAGTCCCGATGTGGTTGAGGCGATCCTTGGCGAAATGGGAAAATTTTCCGCCGAAGTACTCGCCCCATTGAACCGAATCGGGGACGAGCATGGCTGCAAGCGCGCCGACGACGGCAGCGTCACCGCGCCGCCGGGCTTCAAGGCCGCTTACGACCAGTTCTGCGCCGCTGGCTGGCCGACCCTGACCTCGCCAGAAGAATATGGCGGCCAGGGCCTGCCCCAGGTCATCGGCACCGCGATCGGGGAATATGTCCTCTCCGCCAATCAGGCGTTCGAGATGTTCCAGGGGCTCACCGCGGGCGCAATCGCCTCGCTATTGGTTAAGGCCAATGACGAATTGAAACGGCGCTACGTGCCCAACATGGTCAGCGGCCAATGGACCGGGACGATGAACCTGACCGAGCCCCACTGCGGCACCGACCTCGGCCTCTTGAAAACCAAGGCCGAGCCCAATGGCGACGGCAGCTATGCCATCACCGGGACCAAGATCTTCATATCCTCGGGCGAGCACGACCTATCGGACAATATCATCCATCTGGTTCTCGCCAAGATCGCCGGCGCGCCGGACACCGTAAAGGGCATTTCGCTGTTCGTGGTGCCCAAGGTCCTGGTCAATGACGACGGCTCGCTTGGGGAGCGCAATACGCTCAGCTGCGGCGCTCTCGAAAAGAAGATGGGCATCCACGGCAACCCGACCTGCGTGATGAATTACGACGGCGCCACCGGCTGGTTGGTCGGCGAGCCCGAAAAGGGCCTTGCTGCGATGTTCATCATGATGAATGCGGCGCGGCTTGGAGTCGGGCTTCAGGGCCTCGCCCAGGGCGAAGTCGCTTATCAAAACGCTGCTGCTTACGCCAAGGACCGCCGCCAGGGCCGCGCCCTCAAGCCTGAAGACCGCGATCCCAATGCCAAGGCCGACAACCTCCTCGTCCATCCCGATGTTCGCCGCATGTTGCTCGAGGCGCGGGCGTGGAACGAGGCCGCGCGCGCACTCGTCCTGTGGGGCTCGCTCCAGGTCGATCTTGCCCGCCAGTCGCCCGACGAGGCCGAGCGCGAGCGCGCCGAGGATCTCGTCGGACTGCTCACACCGGTGATCAAATCGTATCTCACCGACAAGGGCTTTGCTGCAGCGGTCGCCGCGCAGCAGGTGTTCGGCGGCCACGGCTATATCCGCGAACATGGCATGGAACAGTTCGTCCGCGACGCCCGGATCGCCCAGATTTACGAAGGCACCAACGGCGTTCAGGCGATGGATCTCGTCGGCCGCAAATTGCCGCGCGAAAACGGCCGCGCAGTCCGCGCTTTGTTTGAAACCGTTTCGGCGGACATCGCGGAGGCCAAGAAGGCTGGCGATCCCGCTGGCGTCGCGGCCGCGCTCGAGCCCGCACTCGGCGACCTCCAGGCAGCGACTATGTGGATTGCCCAAAACGGCATGGCCGACCCCAATCATGCCGGCGCTGGCGCTTATGCCTATCAGGATCTGATGGGTCTGACCGCGTTCGGCTGGATGTGGCTCAAGCTTGCCGCTGCAGCTCAGCGCGCCAAGGACGAGGGCCGCGGCGAACCGTTCCACGACACCAAGCTCCACCTCGCCGAATTCTACGCCAAGCGAGAATTGTCGGGGTCGAATGCGCTGCTCAAAAAAGTCGAGGCCGGAGCGGACACGGTCATGAGAATTCCCGAAGAGGCGTTTTAGCAGCCCCTCTCCTTGTCGGCGCAACCGGCGCAACCGGCGCAGCTCAGGCGCTGCTCTGGAGCTACGCGGCTCGGGCGAACTTGCCCTACTGCCACTTGTCTTGGCTGCTGCGGTGCTCGGTCGCGTGCGACAACAATTAATGCACGGTATGATGCCACAGGACGTTCATCATCCAATCGTGCAAGCCTTTGGCGGAACCTTGCGAGTGCCCGCGTCGATGCGTAACCGTTCGCGCCTACGTGGGGGGCACGATACGATGCGTGGACTGATCTTTGCTACAGCCTTGCTGGTGCCGACGACGGTCGCCGCGGCCCCGCCGAAATTGGTTCCCGAAGCGGCGGCCCCCGTCACTTCCCCCGCGCTACTATACGGTGCCGTCCAGTTCGACATGACGTCGAAGATCAC
>JBDSRE010000137.1:0-3025 GCA_039929465.1 Sphingomicrobium sp.
ACCGAAACGGCGGCAGCGGCGAACAGATCGCCCTCCCCGCCCTCAACCGCCCAGATGATCGCGGACGGCGGCACGCCGGCCTCGGCAAGTGCGCGCGCGGCGTCGCGCCAGCCGTCGAAATCGTCGGGGGCCGCGAGGCTGACGCGGTGCGCGTCGATCATCGGTCCCTCGGCAAGCATTAGTCCAGAAGCTTGTTGAGCTTTTCATCCGCACCAGATTCGACGCGCTCGATTTCCTCGGGCTTCTGGCGGTTGAATTCATCGCGCAATTCGACCGCGCGCTCCTTTCCTAGATCCTTGAGCGCGCGCGGGAAGATCGTCTCCTCTTCCTCCTGCAGATGTTCGAGATATTCCTTCTTGAGCGAGGCGAATTGATTGAGCCAGCCGGAGGAACTCATGTCGGCCTTCGCGAGCGCGTCGAACAATTTTTCGATCTTGTGGTGATCAGCCGCCGAATGCTGGGCGAACACCCGCATTTCGACTTCGCCCATCAAGGCCGCGTAAAGCGTCAGCTCCTCGGTCGCAGCATGGGCCGTGGCATCGGTTTTATATTCATCGAACAACGCCTTGCGCTCGTCGCTCTCGCCAACGGTGCCCTCGATTGCAGCAATCAGCCGGCGGTGCTTGTCGTGATCTTTCTTGAGCCGTTCGAAAATGTCCGTCGATGCCATGAATGCCTCCCTGCAGTGTTGCGCCAACTCATCAAGCGGCAAACAGGTCCAATTGCTGGACAACCGGTGCCACCAAGGCACGCAGATCAGCTCGATCGGTGAGCAGTGTCGGGCGCCAGTCGACAGTGATGATGAACGGCCGAACTTTGGCGATCGACACTGTAAGCCGGGCGACATCGTCGAGCCGCATCGTCCGCCACCGGCGGGATTTGAGGATTCGCGACACCGCCTTGGTGCCGAGGCCGGGCACGCGCAGCAATTGCTCCTTGGGTGCGCGATTGACATCAACCGGGAAACATTCGCGGAACTTCAACGCCCAGGCTAGCTTCGGGTCGATATCGAGTGGAAGCATTCCGTCATCGCCCGCCGCGGCAACCACTTCAGTCGGCTTGAACCCGTAGAAGCGCATCAGCCAGTCAGACTGGTAAAGCCGGTGCTCGCGCATCAATGGCGGGCGTTTCAACGGCAGCACCGCCGACGGCGATGGAATCGGCGAAAACGCCGAATAATAGACCCGACGTAACGAATAGCGATCGTAAAGCTGGCTTGCCCGGGTGACGATTTCACCGTCGTTCGCAGCGTCGGCGCCCACGATCATCTGCGTGGATTGGCCGGCCGGCGCGAAATTGGGCGCGCTTTTGTACTTTTTGCGCGCGTCCTTGCTATCGGCGATTTCTGCCTTGATCCCCGCCATTGCCCCTTCGATCCGACCAACCGATTTCTCGGGCGCGAGGCGGGTTAATCCGGCGACGGTCGGGAGCTCGACGTTGATCGACACCCGGTCGGCGTGCACACCCGCCTGCCGAACCAGTTCGCGATCGGCGTCGGGAATGGTTTTCAAATGAATGTAGCCGCGGAAATCATGGTCCTCGCGCAACGATCGAGCGACTTCGACCAATTGCTCCATCGTATAATTGGACGAACCGATAATCCCGCTCGAAAGAAACAGGCCCTCGATATAATTACGCTTGTAGAATTGCAGCGTCAGCTGAACCACTTCGGCGGCGGTGAACCGCGCCCGCCGGACGTTCGAGCTTTTGCGGTTGATGCAATAATGGCAATCGAAAATGCACGAATTGGTAAGCAATATTTTGAGCAACGAGATGCAGCGACCGTCGGGGGCATAAGCATGGCAAATGCCCATCCCTTCGGTCGAGCCCATGCCCTTGCCGCCGCGGCTATCGCGTTTCTCCGTCCCCGACGACGCGCAACTGGCATCATATTTCGCTGCATCAGCGAGAATCGCGAGTTTCGCGCGGGTGTCGAGCTGGGCCATTTGTTCTGGATACGTTCTTCACTGTCCAAAAGAAAGTCGCCGACCCGACGAATCGAAAATTTTGTCTTGCGCGAGCAATTTTCGCATCGGGCTCAGACACACAGCCCCGATAATCGCTCCAGCAAGACCGATCGCCGAATTCATTGTCCAGAACTGGGCCGGCGACATTTGCTGGTAAAAGCTGCCGACCCAGCCAAGCAAGACATTGCCGACAAATAGCGCGAGGAAGCTGCTTCCCATCAACGTCGAGCGCAATCGCTCGGGCGATTTTCCGGCGACAAGCGCGAGCGTTGTCGGCCAATAATACATGAACGCCACGCCCATCACGATCCAGCAGGCGATCGGCCACAGGGCGTTGGTCTTCGTGCCGCTTGGGGTAAGCATGATCCCGGCGACGAGGAGCATTGATGCAAGACCATTGATCAGTGCGCCGATGACAATTTTCTTGAGGCTGTCGGGTTCCTTGCCCGATTGGAATTGCGCCGCCCACAAGGCAATCAGCGGCACCGCAGCAACGATACTCGCGAAACTGTCGAGGGCGTTGAACCAGCTTGTTGGAACGGTGAACAGCGGGCCTTTCAGCGCAACATGCTCATCGATCCAGATCAGGCCGACATTGGTGATCTGATTATAACACATGGCGATCGGAACGTTGATTGCGACCAGCAGGAGCAACACTCCGACGCGGCGCCTTTCGCCCTTCGAAAGCGGCGGTTCGACGACCCCGGGCGGATTCCGACGCGGCTTCGCGTCGGGCAATTGGTTTCGGCCCAATGTGTAGGTGAGCAGCGCCACCAGCATCAGCACCGCCGCGCAGGCAAAGCCGGCGTGCCAGCCATAAGCCTGCGCCAGAGCGCCGGTGGCGAGCGGGCCAATCACCGCGCCGATGTTGATCCCGGTGGAAAAGATGGTGAACCCGCGGTCGCGGCGTGATCCCTCGTCGGCGGGATAAAGCGTTGCGACCTGGGCCGAAATATTCCCCTTGAGACATCCCGACCCGGCGATGAGGAGAACAAGCGCAATCAGAAAGCTCTCGTCGAACGACATCGCCACATGACCCAGGCTCATCAACGCCGCGC
>JBDSRE010000138.1:0-8264 GCA_039929465.1 Sphingomicrobium sp.
TGGTGGAGCCGAGGGGGATCGAACCCCTGACCTCTGCAATGCCATTGCAGCGCTCTCCCAGCTGAGCTACGGCCCCAATCCCGCCAAATCCGGGTCACTTTTCGAAGGCGCGCCTTAGCGAAAGGCCGCGCCTCCGCAAAGCTTAATTCTCGTCATCTTCCTTGGTCGCCTCGACTCCAAGATCGTTGTCGCCGGTCTCAAGGTCGACTTCCTCATCGGGGCTGACTTCAGCGTCCTCGTCGACGATGTCCTCTTCATTGGCGAGGTCCTGGTCGGGCTTTTCCTTGGGCGTCGCGGGCGCCGCTTCGAAGGCCATCGGCTGCTTCGATTTGAGCACCGGGTCGGGCATGAAATCATTGCCGCATTCGATGCAGTGAATCGGGTCTTCCTTGCCAAGATCGTAAAAGCGGGTGGCGCACTTGGGGCAAATGCGCTTGGTGCCCCATTCGGGCTTCACCATTGGTGATAACTCCATCTGTAAGTGGTCGCGGGGACACTAGCCCGCGAAGGTCGGCGGCGCGCCTTGCCATAGCTGATACCCCCTGTCAAAGCGCTGGACGGTGAGCGTGCAACCCCAGATAGTCATCGCCGTCGACGGTCCCGCGGCGAGCGGCAAGGGCACCATCGCCAAGGCGCTCGCGGCGCATTTCGGCTTGCCGCACATGGATACCGGATTGCTTTACCGCTCGGTCGCACTGACTTTGTGGCGGTGGGGCGGCGACCCCGGCAATGTCTTCGAAGCGGTGCGCGCTTGCAATGAGATGAGTATCGGCGCCGAGGATCCCGAATTGCGAAGCGAAGCGGTGTCGCAGATCGCGTCGAAGATTTCTGTCTATCCGGCGGTTCGCGCGGCGCTGATCGAGCGCCAGCAGACGTTCGCATCGCAACGTGGCGGGGCGGTCCTCGACGGGCGCGATATCGGCAGCATCATCGCCCCCGATGCGACGGTCAAACTGTTCGTCACCGCGAGCCCGCAAGTGCGCGCCCGGCGGCGTCTCGCCGAATATGCGGAGCGCGAAATGGCCGCCGAGTTCGACGAGGTACTGGCCGACATCAAAGCCCGCGATGCGCGCGATACCGAGCGCCGCTCGGCGCCTTTGACTCAATCGCGGGACGCGATCCTGCTCGACACCAGCGACCTCGAACGAGCGGCGGCGATCGCCGAAGCGATCCGCCTCACGCAAGACAGACTGGGAAAATCCTAACTGCCGTCGTCGGCGGCCGCGCCGCCTGGAACCGCCGCCGACTGAGCGCTTTGCGGCTGATCGAAGCCATAGACGTCCTTGGCATAGACGATCCGCCCACCATCGACGTTGGCGGTCAACGCAAGTGTATAGACCGGCACCCCAACGGTCAGCGCGACTTGCTGTTCGGGCGCGTCGTCCGACGTCGCCGGTTCGGTGCCGAGCAGCCATCGGGCAAGATCGGGCGCATGTTCAAGGCGGACGCAGCCCATGCTGAGGTTTCGGCTGGCCTTCGCGAACAACTCCCGGTGCGGCGTATCGTGAAGGAAGATGTCGAAGCGGTTGGCGAACCCGAACTTCATATGGGCCATCATATTGTTGACGCCCGGAAGCTGCCGCAGATAGACCTTTTCAGTCCCCGCCGCGACCGCCTTCCAGTTCACGCTCGATGGATCGACCGGCTGCGCATCGGCTCCCCACTTGTCGATCGTCACATAGCGCGCCGCTTTGAGGTAGGACACGCCCCGCTTGATCACGGTCGGCGCAACCCGCCGCTGGACGACATCCATCGGGATATTCCAATAAGGGTTGAGGGTGACATAATGGACCGTGCCGGCAATCCCCGGGGTCGGCGACTTCAGTTTGCCAACGATGACCTTCATCGATCCTGCGACGTTGCCATTCTCGACCATCATCAACCGCTGATTGGCGGTGTCGACGATGATTACCTTGCCCGTGCCGGGGACAAGCCGAAGCCGGTCGAGCGTGGCGCGGACATGGGGATCGCCCGCCGAATCGCTGGCCAGCGCGGCGTCGCGTAGCGTGGAATAGAATGCATTGACCGAAGCGACCTGGTCGACATGGGCGAGCGGGGAGGGTGCTGCGACGACCGCCCCGAGTACCTGCTTGGCGGTCGGGGCGGTGAGCATCCGTGCCGGATCGCCATATTCTACGCCCGCGACGGGCGCTCGAATGGCGCGCACATATTTAAGCCAGGCGAGCGAAATTCGTGCATCGTCGTCAAGCGTGCCCGCTGCCAATGCCGACTGCACCGTGGCGGCAAGCACCGGACCCTCGGCAAGCCCGTCGATCGGCGCCCGTCGGAGGATTTCGGCGACCCGCATTGCCGCGGCACGCGAAGCGTCGTCGCGCGTCCAGACCGGCGCTCCGGCACGGTCGTGGAAATAATAAGCATCGACCGCGGCATCGCCGGTCCGAACCTGCGGAATGACCGGCGCCGGGGGCGGCGGCGGCGGTAGTTGGACCTTCTTGCGGGCGTCGGCCGAGGCCGAGGCGACCAGCGCCGCTCCCGCTATCGCTGTCCAGAAAACCCGCCGAACCATTGGTCAAACCCCGAAGCCGTTGAATGAAGCTGTTATATACGCGTTTAACCTAACAGTTTCTTGAACGGGGACTTTTCTTCGCGTCGAGTCTTCACGCGTCGAGCGCGATCGGCGCCTCGACCTTGTCCAGCAGCGCCCTGATTGCCGCTGCGCTGCACAGCCCGGTGCCGACCGACATCGCGGTTGCGCCGCCCGCCGCGCTGCCCCAGCGCAAGGCCTCGGCCGGATCCATGCCCTCGCTCAGCGCATAGACAATCCCGGCAAGGAAGCTGTCGCCGGCGCCGACCGTGCTCACCGCCGCGACCTTGGGCGCGGGCACGAACCAGGCGCCAAGCTGGCTTGCAAGCAGCGCGCCGCCGGCGCCGAAGCTGACCGCCACCAGCTCGGCCTTGCCACCATCGACCAGCGCCCGCGCCGCGCCTGCGACGGCCCCGTGATCGGCGAAGCTGGTCTCCATCGCCGCCGCGAATTCATCGCCGCTGGCCTTGACCAGATACAACCCGCCGACCGCGATCGAGCGAGCCAGCGCCGGCCCCGACGTATCGAGCACCAGGCGGATGTCTGGCCCAAGCCGCCCGCGCAATCGCGCATAGACATCGTCGCCAACTCCGCGCGGAATCGACCCGCTGGCGACGAACCACGGGCTCGCGCAATCGGTCGCGGCAGCGATTGCCGCCTCGACCTCGGGGTTGCTGACCTCGGGTCCCTCGGGGATGAAGCGATATTCGCGCCCGGTGCCGGTTTCGTGGACGGTCATGCTCATCCGGCTGTCGCCGGCGATCGCGACGCTCGCGTGCGGCAGTGCCATGCGCTCGAGCAATCGGTCGAGCACTTCGCCATTGTCGCCGCCCGCCAGATACACCGCCTCGACCGCAACCCCGAGCCGCGCAAGCACCCGAGCGACATTGATCCCGCCGCCGCCGGCATCGCGCTGCTCATTGGACATGCGCAGCTTCACCGTGGGCGCGACCCGCGAAGTATCGCTCGACGCGTCGATGCTCGGGTTGAGGGTGAGGGTGCGGACGAGGGGGCAGGGCATTGTGACCTGTTTAATCTGACAAGTGACTTTCGCCACCCCCACCTTGCCTCCACCCCCCTCATCGCGTAGAGGGCGCGCCGTCCAGCGGGCTTGAGTTGCTCGCGGCGGCCCGTCTCCAGGCGCACCGCATCCGGCCTTTACGGACTCTTCGTTCGTGCCGGTGCATCCGATATGCCCGTGAAGCCACCGCGAACTGCTCAAGCGCCAAGGATGCCGGTTCGGGATGGTCCCGTTTCCGGCGGCACAGGTTTGACCAAGCCCGCCTCAAGCGACCGGTCATGGTGACCGGTTCGGCGGCCGAACCTAGAGACGAACGGAAGCATTTTCATGGCCACTACGACATTCCCGACCCGCGATGATTTCGCGGCGATGCTCAACGAAAGCCTCGGCGGCGAGAACGAAACCTTCGAAGGCAAGGTCGTCAAAGGCATTGTCACCGCGATCGAAAATGACCTCGCGGTCATCGATGTCGGACTCAAATCCGAAGGCCGAGTGGCGCTTCGCGAATTCGCCGCTCCGGGGCAGAAGGCCGATCTCAAGGTTGGCGATGAGGTCGAAGTCTATGTCGACCGCGTTGAAAATGCCGCCGGCGAAGCGATGCTGTCGCGCGACCGCGCCCGCCGCGAAGCCGCCTGGGACACGCTCGAAAAGGAATTCGAAGCCGGCAATCGCGTCGAAGGCGTGATCTTCGGCCGGGTCAAGGGCGGCTTCACCGTCGACCTCAGCGGCGCCGTCGCCTTCCTCCCCGGAAGCCAGGTCGACATCCGCCCGGTTCGCGACGTCCAGCCGCTGATGGACATGCCTCAGCCGTTCCAGGTGCTCAAGATGGACCGCCGCCGCGGCAATATCGTGGTCTCGCGCCGCGCCATCCTCGAGGAAACCCGCGCCGAACAGCGCAGCGGCCTCATCCTCAGCCTCGCCGAGGGCCAGGTAATCGAAGGCGTGGTCAAGAATATCACCGATTACGGTGCCTTCGTCGACTTGGGCGGGATCGACGGCCTGCTCCACGTCACCGACGTCAGCTACAAGCGCGTCAATCATCCCTCCGAAGTGCTGGGCATCGGCGACACGGTGAAGGTGCAGATCATCCGCATCAACCGCGAAACCCAGCGCATTTCCTTGGGCATGAAACAGCTTGAAAGCGATCCGTGGGACGGCGCGGTGGCAAAATATCCGGTCGACGGCCTGTTCACCGGCCGAGTGACCAACATCACCGAATATGGCGCCTTCGTCGAATTGGAGCCGGGCATCGAGGGCCTCGTCCACGTTTCGGAGATGAGCTGGACCAAAAAGAACGTCCACCCCGGCAAGATCGTCAGCACCAGCCAGGAAGTCGACGTCAAGGTGCTCGAGGTCGACCAGGAGAAGCGCCGCATTTCGCTCGGCCTCAAACAGGCTCAGGACAATCCATGGGCGGCGTTCGCGGACAAGCATCCGGTTGGCTCCGCGGTCGAGGGCGAAGTCAAGAATTCGACCGAATTCGGGCTCTTCATCGGGCTCGAAGGCGATGTCGATGGAATGGTCCATATGTCGGACATCGCCTGGGGCGCTTCGGGCGAGGAAGCGCTTGCGCTTCATCACAAGGGCGAGTCGGTCAAGGCCCAGGTGCTCGATGTCGATGTCGAAAAGGAACGCATCAGCTTGGGCATGAAGCAGCTTGAAGGCGGCGGCGCTGGCGCCGGTGCCGATGCTGCTGCCGGGCCTTCGAGCGCTGGTGCAAAAAGCGGCGGCGCCGGCCGCGCTTCGGGTGCGAGCGGATCGCGTAAGGGCGAAGTGGCAACGGTCGTGGTTCGCGCAATTCAGGACGGCGGGCTTGAAGTTCAGGTCGGCGACGACGGCGCAACCGGGTTTATCAAGCGCAACGACCTTGGGCGTGACCGCGACGAACAGCGTCCCGAGCGCTTTCAGGTCGGCCAGAAGTTCGATGCTTTGGTGACCGGCACCGATCGCTCGAAAAAGCCGACGTTCTCGATCAAGGCGATGCAGATCGCCGAAGAAAAGCAGGCGGTGGCCCAATATGGCTCGTCCGACAGCGGCGCCAGTCTCGGCGACATCCTTGGCGCGGCGCTGAAGGAAAAGGCGGCTTCAGGCAGCGATGCCAAGCCCGCGAAGGCGGAAAAGGCTGGTGGGACAGCCAAGGCCGAAAAGGCTGAGGAACCCGCCAAGGCCGAAAAGCCCGTCAAGGAAGCCAAGACTGAGAAACCGGCTGAAATGGCTCCGGAGACCAAGGCCGACAAGCCGACCAAGACCGAGAAGCCGGCCAAGGAAGCCAAGGCTGACAAGCACGCCAAGGACGCCAAGGACGCTAAGGAAGCCAAGCCGGCCAAGGCCGAAAAGGCCGCCGCGAAGCCCAAGGCAGCCAAGAAGAAGTAGCGTCGGGCTCAACTCCCATCCGTCATCCCCCGCCGAAGCGGGGACCCAGCCAACCAAAACTGGGTTCCCGCGATCACGGGAATGACGACGTGGGGGCGGGAAACAGCCATTTCGTCTTGCGCGTTGGGCGATTTCCTGACAGCTTCGGCGCGCTGAAGAATTGAATTCACGGGGTGAAAAATGATCCGTTCCGAACTGGTGCAGAAATTGTGCAGCGACTTTCCCGACCTCACCCAGCGCGAGGTCGAAAGCGTCGTCGGCGCGGTATTCGATTCGATTACCGATCAATTAGCCCAGGGCGGGCGGGTCGAATTGCGCGGGTTCGGTGCTTTCTCGACGCGCAAGCGCGATGCCCGGATCGGCCGCAACCCCCGCACCGGCGAGGCGGTTTCAGTCGACGAAAAGCGCGTGCCCTATTTCAAGCCGGGCAAGGAAATGCGCCAGCGGCTCAACCTCCAGGAAGTCACTGCTGAGTGATTGGCGAGTGATCGGGGCCGCGCCGGCAATGCGGCTGAGTATGCGGCAGAGTATGCGGACGTGGCGGAATCGGTAGACGCTGGAGACTTAAAATCTTCTGCCCACATGGGCGTGCGGGTTCAAGTCCCGCCGTCCGCACCAAATGCGGCGCAGGGTTGCGCCGCTTCGACCAGCTCAGGGTGAGCGCCTTCGACGACACCTCCAGGGTTTAGCGACCCTGTCCACCCCGCTCCCTCTCGTTAACCGCTCGGGCGACGCCTGACTGTCACTCAAGGCCGTTGAAAATTGACGGTCTGTCCCACCACGGGACAGGGACGGCTATGGTACCTTAAAGATAGTTGAGCATGGTAAAAATCGCGTTAAGCATTGGCCATGCATCCACTTCGGACCAGCCCCGCCCCGCAGCGCCCATTTGCCCGCCGACGATCGCCGCGCGTGCTTCCGGGCCGAATCCCGCGCGTAGGCTCGCGCCCAATCCCACACCACGCCCTGCGCCGTTTCGGCCGCGGCCCGGCGCGGGTTCACGCCATCGCGCTGCCGGCTCCGCAAGCGGCGCTCGGCGAAAATCTCAAACTCTTCGCCACGACCTATGCCGCTGCGTTCCTGTTCGTGACCTGCCTGATCGCTTGAGCGGATAGCGAGGGACCTCGTCCCTCAATCGCACGCCAGATGCAGCTTCCACCCGAGCCAGGCGCTGACCAGGCACATCGCCGCGACCAGCAATAGTATCGAACCCGGGCCAAAGCCGAAGCTCGACAGCGCAAGCGCGATCGCCGACCCGATCACCATCGCTCCGGAATTGACGATATTGTTCGCCGCCACGGTGCGTGCGGTCTGGGACTTGTCGACGGTGGTGGTTAGAAAGGCATAGAGCGGAACCACGAACATGCCGCCGGTGATCGAGATCGCCAAAAGCGTAGCGATCAGCACAACGGCGCTCGGCTGATAGAGGAAATTGCTGAGCGTGATCAGCGATCCATTATGCGCACCCCAGCTTCGGGCGACGAAATAGAGCGCAACCACCGACACCCCCATCGCAAGCACCGAACCCGGTGCGAAGCGCGCCGACACCTTGTTCTTGAGCAACCCGTTGATAAGCACCGAACCGATTGCGATACCGATCGAGAACATGCCGATGAACAGGCTTGCGACCTGTTCGTTGGCGCCGAGCACATTTTTGACCAATGGCGGGAAGATGATGATCAGCACCGCACCGATGGTCCAGAAGAAGCTGATCGCGCAAATCGCCAGAAACAGGCGGCGGACGTGCATCGTCTCGCTGACCAGTTTCACCGAAGCGCGCAGGATGTGCCAGTCGGGCGGAGCGGCGTGGCTTGCGGGCGGTGCCGGCGGCACCAAGCGCCCGGCCAGAAATCCGACCCCGGCGATGATGACGCAGGCCATTGCGGCGAATTTGGGTGAGGCCGCGAGCGCTCCGGCGGCAATCGTCCCGCCGAGGATCGAGAGATAGGTTCCGGCCTCGACCAGCCCGGTCCCGCCAAGCACTTCGTCTTTGTGCAGTTGCTGCGGCAGGATTGCATATTTGATCGGCCCGAAGAACGTCGAATGGACGCCCATTGCGAATACGGCGGTCAGCATCAGTGGAATGTTGGCGAGCGCAAGGCCGGTGCCGCCGACGACCATGATGCCGATTTCCGCCGCCTTGACGATGCGGATGATGTGGGCCTTGTCGCGAATGTCGGCCAATTGCCCGGCCGTGGCGGAGAGCAGGAAGAAGGGCAGGATGAAAAGGCCTTGGGCGATGGCGCTGAATTGCGCTTCCTTGGTCGCATCCGAATACAGCTGATAGGTGACGAACAGCACCACCGCCTGCTTGAACAGGCTGTC
>JBDSRE010000139.1:0-2956 GCA_039929465.1 Sphingomicrobium sp.
GTCAGCCGGGCAATCGGCGAAACCATGATCGTCGTCATGGCCGCCGGCCTTGCCGCGAAACTCACCGCCAATCCGTTTCAGAGCGTAACCACCGTTACCGTCCAGATCGTCCAGCTGTTGACCGGCGACCAGGAATTCGACAGCGCCAAGACTCTCGCCGCCTTCGCGCTTGGACTGGCGCTGTTCCTGATCACCTTCGTGCTCAACCTCGTCGCGCTTCACGTCGTGCGCAAATACCGGGAACAATATGAGTAGCGCAGTCCATGATAAGGCCGTCTCGCGCTGGTCCGCGCCGGCGATGCAGAAGCGAGTCCGCGGCCGCTACGCCGCCGAGCGGCGGTTCCGGCTGCTCGGGCTGAGCGCGGTTGCCATTTCGGTCGCCTTCCTCGCCTTCCTGCTGTTGACCATGGCGTCGAAGGGGCTTGGCGGTTTCATTCATTACGAGGGCCGGTTGCCGATCGATTTCGCCACCACCGATTTGTTTCTCGAACCTTCGGCACTGCGCGGTCCGGAGGCTCAGCAGGCGGTCGCCGGGACCGACCTCGAAGGCGCGATCGTCAAGGCCGCGACCGCCGCTTATGGCCCCTTTGGCGCGGAAATGTTCGGCGACGGCGCGATTACGTCGCTGACCCGGCAAATCGTCGCCGACCCCGATCTGCTCAAGGGTACGCCGGTGCTGTGGCTGCCGCTTGCAAGCAGCCTCGATATCGCCGCCAAGCACGATGGCGAGGCCGCCGCTGAGCGAGCGGTGGCAATGCTTAACGGCCGCGACGCGCTGCGCGGGACCTTCAACTTCAATTTCCTGACCGCGTCGGATTCGACCGATCCGTCGTCGGTCGGCGTGTGGGGCGCCCTGAAGGGCAGCTTCCTGACCATCCTCGTGACCATGGGACTGGCTTTTCCGGTCGGAGTGTTCGCCGCCGTTTATCTCGAGGAATTCGCTCCTCGTAATCGCTGGACCGACACCATTGAGGTAAGCATCAACAATCTTGCCGCAGTACCCTCGATCATCTTCGGGCTGCTCGGGCTTGCGGTGTTCCTCAACGTCATGAACCTACCGCGCTCGGCGCCGCTGGTCGGCGGTCTGACGCTGGCGCTGATGACCATGCCGGTGATCGTCATCGCCGGGCGCAATGCGATCAAAACCGTGCCGCCGTCGATCCGCGATGCCGCATTGGGGGTTGGGGCATCGCAAATGCAGGTCGTGTTCCATCATGTCCTGCCGCTGGCGCTCCCGGGGATCATGACTGGCACCATCATCGGCATGGCCCGGGCGCTGGGCGAAACCGCGCCGCTGCTGATGATCGGAATGCGCGCGTTCATCGCCGCGCCGCCGGGCGGGATTACCGAACCGGCGACCGTATTGCCGGTGCAAATCTTTCTGTGGTCGGACGAGATCGACCGCGGCTTTGTCGAAAAGACTAGCGCCGCGATCATCGTCCTGCTCGTCTTCATGCTGATGATGAATGGCCTCGCAATCTACCTGCGCAACCGCTTCGAGCAACGCTGGTGACCCTGATGAAAGAAAAGAAACCCGCGATGACCAACGCCGATTCGAGCACCGAAGTCGTCACCCCGCCCGCGATCCGCCCTTCCAGCGAGCCCGAGGTTGCAAGCAGCCGCGAGGCCAAGATGGAGGCGCGCGACATCAACGTCTTCTATGGCGACAAGCAGGCGATCAAGGATGTCTCGATCAACATCTACGACGATCTGGTCACTTCGTTCATCGGGCCGTCGGGGTGCGGCAAGTCAACCTTTCTGCGCTGTCTAAACCGGATGAACGACACCATCCCGGCGGCGCGTGTGAGCGGACTGATCGAGCTTGACGGCGAAGATATCAACGGCCCGGCGATGGACGTGGTCCAGCTCCGTGCCCGGGTCGGCATGGTGTTTCAGAAACCCAATCCATTTCCCAAGTCGATTTTCGAGAATGTCGCTTACGGCCCACGCATACACGGCCTCTCGAGCTCAAAAAGCGAGCTCGAGGAGATTGTCGAAAAGTCACTCAAGCGCGCCGGTCTATGGGAAGAGGTCAAGGATCGATTGACCGAAAGCGGCACCGCGCTGTCGGGTGGGCAACAGCAGCGGTTGTGCATCGCCAGGGCGATCGCGGTCGACCCCGAAGTAATCCTGATGGACGAGCCCTGTTCGGCGCTCGATCCAATCGCCACCGCAAAGATCGAGGAACTGATCCACGAGCTTCGTGGCCGCTATGCGATCGCCATCGTCACCCATAATATGCAGCAGGCGGCGCGAGTGTCGCAGCGCACCGCGTTTTTCCACCTCGGCGCGCTCATCGAATACGGCAAGACTTCGGAAATCTTTACCAATCCGCGCGAACGGCGCACGCAGGATTATGTAACCGGCCGCTACGGCTGATCGGAGCGATTGAGATGCAACAGACCAGCGGACATCCGATCAAGGCCTTCGATGACGATATCGAACGGCTGCGCGCGCTCATCAGCCAGATGGGCGGGCTTGCCGAACATGCCATCGGCGAAGCCATGCGCTGCCTCATCGAGCGCGACAGCGCCGGCGCCGACAAAATCGTCGAGAATGACAAGAAGCTTGATGCTCTGGAGGTCGAGACCGAGCGCCGAGCGGTGCAACTGATCGCACTTCGGGCGCCGATGGCCGCCGATCTTCGTGATGTCGTCGCGGCCTTGAAGATTTCAGGGGTGGTCGAGCGCATTGGCGATTATGCCAAGAATATCGCACGCCGGGTCAGGCATCTCGAAAACGGCGGCAAGATCGAACCCTTGTCGCTGCTTCCCGAAATGGCGCGGATCGCCACTTCGATGGTTCACGATGTCCTCGATGCGTTCGTCGAGCGCGATGCCGAGGCCGCGGTCAGAGTGTGCGAGCGCGACCAGGCGGTCGACGATTTCTACGATTCGATCTTCCGCACCTTGCTCACCCACATGATGGAAAATCCGCAGACTATCGGCCAATCGGC
>JBDSRE010000140.1:0-7430 GCA_039929465.1 Sphingomicrobium sp.
TTAACGACAAGGGCGATCCATTGCTGTGGATCGAAAGCATTCCTTATTATGAGACTCGCTATTACGTCCCCGCGGTGCTGCGCAACATGTGGGTTTACCAGGGCCTCAACAAGGAAGGTACGCCGACTCTGCAATCGGTCGTGCAGCACCAGTGGCCACAATTTCCAACTAGTATGACTCGAATGTCGCATTGATGAAGTCGGTTATTCGTTCTTGAAATGTTCCGGCCATGGGGATAGTTTCTCCCAATGCCGGTCGAATCGAATAAAGGCCGCGGCGCCACTCGCAACACAGGACCAACCCGCTTCAATCTGAAGGAGCGCGTAGTCGAGGGCGGATGGCTCGATGAGGTGGAGGCGATCGACGGGCTCGCGCCGCGCCGGACGACGGTGACGATCGAACATCCGCGGACGATCCTTACCCGAAACAATTCGCCTGACATCGGCTTTGACCGCTCGGTCAACGCCTATCGCGGGTGCGAGCATGGCTGCATCTACTGCTTTGCCCGACCGACCCATGCGTTCCACGATCTGTCGCCCGGCGTCGATTTCGAATCGCGCCTGTTCGTCAAATCGACCGCTGCGCAATTGCTCCATTCGGCGCTGTCCCGCCCCGGCTATGAGTGCAAGCCGATTGCGATGGGCACCAACACCGACCCCTATCAGCCGATCGAGGAGCAGTGGAAAATCACTCGTTCACTGATCGAATTGCTGCTCGAAACCCGGCATCCCTTCACCATCACCACCAAGTCCGACAGAGTGCTGCGCGATCTCGACTTGATCAAGCAGGCTGCTGACTTGCGGCTGGCCTCCGTGGCGATTTCGGTGACCTCGCTCGATCCGGCGATCGCTCGAACGCTCGAGCCGCGCGCATCGCGCCCGGCCAAACGGCTGGCCGCGGTCAAGGCGCTCAACGCCGCTGGAGTTCCCTGTTACGTCGCCATCGCCCCGGTCATCCCGCAGATCACCGATCACGAACTCGAACATATCATCGAGGCGGCGGTCGAGGCCGGGGCGCCCGGCGGCTTCTACCTCCCGGTCCGCCTTCCCAACGAGGTCGCGCCCTTGTTCCGCGCCCGGCTCGACAAGCATTTCCCCGACCGCGCGAGAAAGGTCATGGCGACCATCAACGCCATGCGCGGCGGGCGCGATAACGACCCTAATTTCTTCAGCCGGATGCGTGGGCAAGGACCATGGGCGGACCTCTTGCGCACCCGTTTCGACCTCGCCTGCAAGAAATACGGCCTCGCCCAGGCCAAGCTCGGCCTGCGAACCGATTTGTTCGTCCCCCCGGCGGGAAGCCAGATGCGGCTGCTTTAACGGCTTTCGACCAACAGACGATGACAGTTCGGGGTCTGGTCGCTAGTCACTTCGCAATGAACCGTACCCTCATCGCCGTAGCCTTGCTCGCAGCCGCCGCGCCGCTTGCCGCGCAAACGCCCCCAACTCCGCCGCCTCCCCCGCCGCCTCCAGTCGCGGTCGATCAAGCCGTTGCAAGACTGCGCGACGCCGCGCTCGGCGACGATTATGCGTGGGACATCGTCGAAGGCTTGACCACCGAAGTCGGCCAACGCCTGGCCGGAAGCGCCGCCGAAGCGAGCGCCCGCGACTGGGCGGTCCGACGCTTGCAAGCGCTCGGCTTTTCCAATGTCCGGATCGAAACATTCCCCGTACCCACATTCACCCGCGGCCCCGAAAGCGCCGAAATCCTCGCGCCCTTTCCCCAAAAACTGGTTGTAACCGCGCTCGGCAATAGCGGCACCACCGGCCCGGCGGGCGTGACCGGCCAGGTCATCGGCTTTGATGGCGTCGACGCGCTCCGGCTCGCACCCGACGCTGCGGTGCGCGGCAAGATCGTGTTTATCGATCACCGAATGATGCCGACCCAGGACGGCTCCGGCTACGGTCAGTTTGGCGCGCCCCGTCGCCAGGGCCCGAGCATTGCCAGCCGCAAAGGGGCGATCGCGATTGTCGTGCGCTCGATCGGCACCGATCATAACCGAACGCCGCACACCGGGGTCATGACCTTCGATGACGGCGTCAAGCCGATCCCCGCCGGCGCGCTCAGCATTCCCGATGCCGAGCAGCTCGACCGGATACTGAAGCGCGGACGACCCGTCAGTTTGCGCCTCGTCCTGCAGGGCAGCAGCCGCTCCGGCATTTCCGGCAATGTCATTGCCGAGATTCCCGGCCGCGACCCCAAACTTCCCCTGGTCCTTGTCGGCGGCCACCTCGACAGCTGGGATCTTGGCACCGGCGCCATTGACGACGCTGCTGGGGTCGCGATCAGCACCGCCGCGGCCAAACGCGTCATGGATTTGGGACGCCCACTTCGGACCATCCGAATTGTCTGGTTCGGCTCGGAAGAAACCGGCCTCTTCGGCGGCCTCGATTATCAGAAACGCCACGGCCAGGAGCCACACCATGCACTGGCCGAAAGCGACTTCGGCGCCGATCACGTATGGAAGGTCGACAGCAACCTTGGCCCGGCGCGGATCGAGGAAGCGCGCCGGCTCGGTGCCGCGCTCGCCCCTCTCGGAATCCTCACTGGCAAGTTCGATGAGGCCGAAGGTTCGGACATCTCCCCGCTCATCGCCGCGGGCCTTCCGGGTGTCGCTCTAAGCCAGGACGGAACCCGCTATTTCGATCTCCACCACACCGCCAATGACACGCTCGACAAGATCGACCGCGAACAATTGCGGCAGAATGTCGCGGCGTGGACGGCGATGCTGGCGGTCCTTGCCGGACCGATCGAGCCGGACCCGAAACGGGCTCGGCGGCGTTGATTGCAGGTTAATTTCCAACAGGAGGATTTGATGCGTAGTTTGATCGCCGTTCCAGCGCTGCTTGCGCTCGGCGCCTGCCAAGTCAGCAAGGACGCGGGCAACGACACCGTCGCGGTGACTTACAACGGCGAAGTCGCCGCCGACGCCGCGTCCGACGTCGGCAATACCGCCGAAAATGTTGGCGACGCCATCGCTAATGACGTCCAGCGCGAGGCCGACAAGGTCCAGAACACCGACGTTAACCTCACCGTCAACGACCATGATGCCGACGACGGCAATATGGCGGCGAATAAGCACTGAGCGTCGATTATTGACGAAAATGGTCGGGGAGACAGGATTCGAACCTGCGACCCTCTGCTCCCAAAGCAGACGCGCTACCAGGCTGCGCCACTCCCCGACATGCAGCGCCAAGGCGCCGCTTTATCCTGCCTTCTTCCTTTTCCTCGATCGAAGGATCACTTCGCTCGAAATATGGTGGGCCCGGCAGGACTCGAACCTGCAACCTAGCCGTTATGAGCGGCCGGCTCTACCATTGAGCTACAGGCCCGTTGCAAGCCGATAGCCGCGCCGCGCCCGCGCGCCAAGTCAGGCTGCGGCAAAGGCCAAGCTTAGCTCCTCCTTGCCGACCGTCAACTCAGCGCCCGCGATTCGTGCCAGCCCGGCTGCGAGGCGCAGCGAGAGGCGTCCTCGATGGTCCGACATATTGCCTTCGGATGTGGAGCCGAGCAGCACAGCCTCGGTTTTAGTCAGGCCGCGCGGACGGCGAACCAGCACCGTCGCCTGGTCCCCCTTGCGCACCACCCGGACCTCCAGATGATCTTCGCTATCCGCCACCTGGAGAACCGCCCGGAGCAGTCGCTCTACCAGTCGCCTAGCGGACTGGCCGTCGATTGCACCCATCAGCGGCTTCGGCGATGCCACCATCTCGATCGCGGACCCGCCGCTTTCGCCGGCAGTTCGGAGCGCCTCAACCGCAACGGCGACGACCCGCACCAAGTCGGTGGTAACCGGATCGACCGCCGCCGAACGGGAGCGGGCGACGAAGTCCAGATCCTCGATCGCTTCGAGCAGGATTTGCGCCTGACCGACAATCCCAATGGCCCGCTCGCGGTACCGTTGGCCGGCGGGGCCGAGAAATTGGCCGTCGATGATTTGGGCGAAACCGATGATGGCGTTAAGCGGAGTCTTGATCTCGTGCACCAGCTCGCGCAGCGAATCGCCGTCGAATACCATTTGCTGAGCACCGGAGCGCGCTTCGTCAGCGGATGTGCGCAAGGCGATTCCGCGATAGCCCGCGAAACGCCCGTCGGGAGGATGGAATGCCGGCGCTCCGCTGAACGTCCATCGTCCCGCAAGCGCGCCGTCGCCGGCAAAAACCAGTTCGGCATCGCGAAACGGCGCGCGTTGGGCGAAGGCACGAAGCGTCGTCGGGTCGCTTCGGTCGCGCCTATCATCCAACGCTGTGGTGATCGATCGGCCGATCAGCGCGCCGCGCGGCACCCCTTCGACCCAGCCGATGTTTCCATCCGGCCCGCATTCCCAGCGGAACATGCTCAGCGCATCAGTCCCAGCTGGCGCGCCGAGTAGCCGTGGCGCGGACTGATCCTGAACGCGGCGGCGGCGCTCGATGCGCTCGACGACCTCGCTGATCGAGGTCCGGCGGCGCATCTCCTCTCGCTGCCCGGTCGGCGGCTCGGTGGTTTCCGCCAACCGTGCCCCAACCTCGGGGTGAAGCACCGCGACGAACCGCCGCGTTTCGGCATCGGCCCCTGCAAGCAGCACCTGCCATTGCCCTGCATCGAGCGATGCCGCAGCTAGTATCGGCGCCGACACCGCAATGCCGTCCTCGACAAAGCATTTGAGGAGTCCAAGCGGCAATCGCAGCGCGGCAATTGACCTTGCTGCGGCGGCGCGGAGCGGCACGTCTAGAAGCGAAGAATCGCCGCGGATGACCGCCAACGCTTTTCCGGTCCAGTCGCCGTCGGCAGCCGGTCCGGCACGCGCGACAAGGTCGACCAACTGGCGCCAGCGGACTGCTACGTCATGGCGGTCGCTCGCCGGCTGCCGAAGCACCGTCTCTAATCGATCGTCGAACCGGACCACGGCCGTGAATTTCCTTCCCGCGCGAAGGCGAGACATCTAGGCGCGGTCGATCCCGTCGCTAAGGCGGCGTCTCTTAACCGTCCCGTTATGGGACGGTTTCGTCATAGCAGTTGAACTGTGCAAAACCATGCAAATACGGGCGCCGGATCGCTCCGACGCCCGCCTGGTACTTATGGCGCTTGGTTCAGCTAATTTACCGAACCAACAACAGCCAATATTTGGCGATCGGGGCATATTCGCCGGTGACCGCACTCAATGCTGCCGAAGCGCCCGCCTTATCGCCGGAACGGGCGATCGCCATTCCCAAATGAAGATTGGCGAGGCCCGGGTCACCGCCGGCGGCGATCGCCGAACGGTACAACGTCGCCGCACGGGCATAATCGCCGGCACCGTAGAAACGGCTTCCGACGGTGATCATCGAGCGGCCCGTCTTGGCAGTCCTGGCCGCGGCCTCAAGATCGGCCGGAGTCGCCATGGGCTTAGACTTGAGGCCCTTGATGATATCGCGGGCGAGCGCGCTAGCTGGATCGAGCTTCTTGTTGGCGAGCCCCTCGTCGATCACCGAATGGGCTTCGTTGAAATTGCCCTGCTCGGACGCGGCCGTGGCAAAGAGCGTGTAATCGACCGAATTCTGCAGCGCATTGGCGGCGCGCATCAAACGCAGAAGATCAAGGGTTCCCTCGACATCTGGATGCATCATATTGCGATAAATCGCGATCGCGTTGCTCCAGCTCTTGGCGCTTGGATAGGCCGCCACCCATTGGCGGCCGATATCCACTGCAGACGGGGATTTGGCGCCATAAGCGACGCTGACGGCGCGCTCATAGGCTTGCTCGGGCAATTTCTGTCCGCTCGCCGCGGCCTGCTGCATCGCCTTTTGGAAACTGGCCACCGCATCGGCCGGATTGCCCGATGAATTCTGGGTTTCTCCAAGCAGTCGAAGCGATTCCGCATTATTGGGATCGAGCGCCAGCGCTTTCTGGAACATCGCAGTGGCACGCGGGGTGTTCTTGGCGTTGAAGAAATCGATGCCGAGGTTGTTGTAAAGACCCGCGATCTGGTTCTTGGGGAGATAATTCGCGCTTGAGATATAATCTGCCGCAAGGACCGCCGCCTCGCTATTCTTCGAAGCTTGCGCGACATTGAGCTGCATCGTGCCGATGGCGTATCGGTCCTCGGCGGTTTCGGCGACCGCCTGGGCGGCGGCAAGCTTCGCAGGAATGGTGGCCACGTCGTTGGCCTTGACTGCGGTCTGGAGCTCAATGATCGCCTTCGACGCCTTTTTCGACAGCTTGATCCCCGGCTTTTCCGGCTCCGGTTTCACGTCGTCCGCCTTGTACCTGTTTGGAACCTGGACAACGATCGGCCTCGAATCCCGGCCCGGAACATATTGGGCGGCTGCCGGGGTTGCGGAAACGGCGGCGATGGTCGCCACGGCGGTGGTCAGTGCG
Organism: Sphingomicrobium sp.; assembly: GCA_039929465.1. Lineage (GTDB taxonomy): Bacteria > Pseudomonadota > Alphaproteobacteria > Sphingomonadales > Sphingomonadaceae > Sphingomicrobium. The sequence goes on from JBDSRE010000140.1 coordinate 6,340, forward strand.
AGCTTATTCATTTTCTCTCCTGTTCCGGTCCATGGCAGGACCGGCCTAAAATCCCGGGGCATGCTTACCCCCCTGTTGAGTGGAAGTCCAAAAAAGGATGCACTCAAATCCCTGAACGGCGATTGAACCGACTGAAAACGCTCGACTATTTTGAGAACTCAGGATGAGATTGGTCATTGCCCTCGCGCGCGGGCCTGTGCGCAGGCGCAGGCGCGGGAGCGCGGGCGCGGGGGTGGCGCCCGGGCGGTGCATCGCCTAGGGTCGCTAAGCGGACATGTAGCGCAATGCGCGCGCGCCGCTTGATCTACCTACCGAACCCGACAGGATTTTCTCTTGGCCACCGAACCGCCGATCGACGACCTCAACGACAGCCCCTCTGCCGCCGGGCCCGGCGGCGACAGCGATATCGGGATGATCTCGATCGTCGAGGAGATGAAGACCAGTTACCTCGACTATGCGATGAGCGTTATTGTTAGCCGAGCGCTGCCCGATGTTCGCGACGGGTTGAAGCCGGTCCACCGCCGGATCCTGTTCTCGGCCAGCGAAAACGGGTTTTACTACAACCGCCCCTACCGCAAGTCGGCGCGGATCGTCGGCGACGTCATCGGTAAATATCACCCGCACGGCGACAGCGCGATTTACGAAGCGCTGGCGCGGATGACACAGAGCTGGTCGATGCGCGTGCCGCTGATCGACGGTCAGGGCAATTTCGGCTCGATGGACCCCGATCCGCCGGCCGCGATGCGCTACACCGAAGCCCGGCTCGCCAAGGTTGCCAATTTCCTCTTGGGCGACCTCGACAAGGACACGGTCAACTTTCAGCCCAATTACGACGCCAGCGAAAGTGAACCGCAGGTTCTGCCCGCGCGCTTCCCCAATTTGCTGGTCAATGGCGCGGGTGGAATTGCGGTTGGCATGGCGACCAACATCCCGCCCCATAATCTGGGCGAAGTGCTGGCCGCGTGCCGCGCCTACATCGCCGACCCGACGATCACGTCCGAAGGCCTGATGGAATATGTGAAGGGCCCCGATTTCCCGACTGCTCCGCTAATCCTCGGCACGTCGGGCATCCGCTCGGCCTACACCACCGG
>JBDSRE010000141.1:0-11342 GCA_039929465.1 Sphingomicrobium sp.
GGCGCCGACAACCCCGCCACCGCGGCTCGGGCAATCGCCGACAGTTTGAAGGGGAAAGTCGAATGAGCTGGCTGAGCCGGGTGCGTAGCGGGATCCCGTTCCTGCCCAAGCGCCAGAGCACCGAAAACCTGTGGCACAAATGCAAGAAGTGCCAGACGATGATCTTCACCAAGGAGTGGGAGGAAAATTCCAGCGTCTGCCCGCGCTGCGATTTTCACGATCGGATTGGCCCGCCCAGGCGCTTCGAGCAAGTGTTCGACGCCGCCAAGTTCGAGCTTCTGGAATCCCCGAAAGTGCGCGAGGATCCGCTCAAATTCCGCGACACCAAGCGGTATTCCGAGCGCTTGAAAGCGGCTCGAAATACCACCGGCGAACGCGACGCGCTGCTCAATGCGCGCGGCAAGATCGACGGTCGCAAGGCGGTGGTCGGGGTTCAGGATTTCGCCTTCATGGGCGGGTCGATGGGAATCGCCGTCGGCGCCGCCTTCGTCGCCGGGGTCAAGGCGGCGGTCAAGGACAATTGCCCCTATATCCTGTTCACTGCGGCCGGCGGAGCGCGCATGCAGGAAGGCATTTTGAGCCTCATGCAAATGCCGCGAACGACCGTCGCCCGGGCCGAGCTGAGGGAAGCCGGCCTGCCCTATATCGTGGTCCTCACCGACCCCACGACCGGCGGAGTGACGGCGTCCTATGCAATGCTCGGCGACATCCAGCTGGCCGAGCCCGGCGCCCTGATCGGCTTCGCCGGGCAGCGGGTCATCGAACAGACCATCCGCGAAAAACTTCCCGACGGCTTCCAGCGCGCCGAATATCTGCTCGACCACGGGATCATCGACATGGTTGTCCCGCGCGGCGAGCTGCGCGAGCGCCTAGCACTGCTCATCGCCTATCTGACGCCGGAGAAGAAAGCAGCGGCATGAGCTCCTCCCCGGAACGGGGAGGGGGACCGCCGGCGAAGGTGGTGGTGGAGGGGGCCCCCTCCGCCAGCACTGCGTGCCGCCACCTCCTCTTTCCGGGGAGGATCTAATGGACTCCGCAACCTCGACCCACCCCGGAGTTCAGGCGCAGCTTGACCGCCTGCAGATGGTTTCCCCGGCGGGCGACCGATTGGGGCTGGAGCGCATTGCTGCGATGCTCGATCGGCTCGGGCGGCCACAGGATAGGCTGCCGCCGGTGTTTCATGTCGCCGGGACCAACGGCAAGGGTTCGACCATCGCCATGCTCCGCGCAGCACTTGAAGGCGCCGGGCTCACGGTCCACGCCTTTACCAGCCCGCACCTGGTCCGCTTCAATGAGCGTATCCGTGTTGCCGGTGTGTTGATCGACGACGACGCCCTGGAAGCGCTGCTGGTAGAGATCCTCGACGTCTCGAGCGACCTCCAGCCGAGCTTCTTTGAAGTCGCCACCGCAGCCGCGATCCTCGCCTTCGCCCGCACCCCGGCCGACTCCTGTTTGCTTGAGGTCGGGCTCGGCGGGCGGCTCGACGCGACCAATGTCATCGACCGGCCCTTGGTGTGCGGGATCGCCAGCATCGGCCTCGACCATCAGCAATATCTCGGCACCACCATCGATAAGATCGCCACCGAAAAAGCCGCCATCGCCAAGCCCGGAGTCCCGCTCATCGCGCTCGCCCAGCCCGCCGTGGCGGAGAAAGCGATCATCGCCGCCGCCGAAGCCGCCGGTGCCGAGCTGCGCCTGGAGGGCTGCGACTGGACGCTCGACCGGGCGCTCATTCCGGCGCTTCCCGGAGCGCACCAGATACGCAACGCCAATCTCGCCTGGCAGATGCTCGCGGCGCAGGATCATTTCGCGATTGCCGACAACGATTTCGTCGCGTCATTGAAGCGCGTGCACTGGCCGGCGCGGTTGCAGCGGCTCGGCGACGGTCCGCTCACCGGGGGTGTCGAGACATGGATCGACGGAGCCCATAATGACAATGCCGCCGAAGCGCTTGCCGACTGGCTTGAAGGCGCGGGTCCGATGCACCTTATCCTCGGCATGCTTGCCAACAAGGACGCGGGCGAAATCGTCGGACTGCTTCGCCCCCACGCCTTGTCGCTGACCTTCGTGCCAGTCCCCGATCACGACCATCACGCCCCCACCGAGCTCGCGCGTCGCTTCGGCGGACAAGCGGCGGCGGGTCTTGAGAACGCACTGGACGCCCTCCCCGCCCCGCGCCTCATCGCCGGATCGCTCTACCTCGCCGGAGCCGCCCTCGCCGCCAATGGCGAGCTGCCCGACTAGACGACGACTTCCTCGGCTTCGTCCTCGCCGGCAACCACGGTCCCGGCGGTGCCCATGGCGCTGTCGACCATTCCATTGCGCATCATCACCCAGAACAAGAGGATGCCGGGCACCGCTGCCGCAGTGGTGAGAAGGTAGAAGTTTACATAGCCGATATTGTCGATCAGCGATCCCGCGGTGGTCCCGGTTAGGAACCGCCCGACGATGCTCGCCGCCGCCGAAATCAGCGCATATTGTGTGGCGGTGAAGCGAAGATCGCACAGCGCCGAGAAGTAGGCCACGACGCACACCCCGCCGATTCCGCTGGCGATATTCTCGAACCCGATGGCGCCCGCCATGCCCCAGTTCGAATGGCCCGCACCGGCGAGCAAAGCGAAGGCGAAATTGCTTATCCCCATCAAAATCAGGCTGACCATGACCGAGCGCTTCATGCCGATTCGGGTATAAAGGATGCCGCCGATGAAAATGCCGATCAAATACGCCCAGAAACCGATTCCGACGTCGTAAATAGCGATTTCATCGTTGGAGAAACCGAGGTCGTCGAACAATAGCCGGAAGGTTAGATTGGCGAGCGTGTCGCCAATCTTGTGAAGGAGAATGAAAAACAGCACGAGCATCGCGCCCTTGCGGCGGAAGAATTCGACGAACGGCCTCCACGTCGTTTCGACCGCGCTTTTGAAACCCGGATTGCGCTTGACCACCGTGTGCCGCTCGGGCTCACCGAACCACAAAGCCGCGAACATCGCCGGAAGCGCCAAAGCAGCGCAGGCGAGATAGGCCGCCGACCAGCCGTGGCGAGCGGCGACGACCAGCGCGATCGCACCCGCTCCGGCCGATCCGATGCGCCAGCCATATTGGCTCATGCCCGACCCGACCCCGAGCTGGCGCGGTTCAAGCGCCTCGATCCGGAAGGCATCGATGACGATGTCGAAGCTGGCCCCGGCGATACCGACCAGAATGGCGGCGGTGACGACCGAGGCGACGCCATTGGCGGATGGATCGGCGAACGCCAGATTGGCGACCGCCACCATCACTGCAACGCCGGTAACCAGCATCCAGCTGACCCGCTGGCCGAGGCGACCGATCAGCGGCAACCGGACCCCGTCGATGACCCACGCCCACAGGAATTTAAAATTATAAGCGAGGAAGACGAGCGTGAAGGCGGTGATCGTCGACTTGTCGATCCCGTCCTGCTTGAGCCGGGTGGTCAAGGTCGCGCCGATCATCGCATAGGGGAAGCCCGACGAAATACCGAGCAGAAGCGCAGCGACCGGGGCCTTTTCGAAATAGGGCCGGACCCCGGCAAGAAACCCTCCGGACTCGCGTGGCGCCGCGCTTGCCGAGTTCGCCATTACTTAATCTCCCCACCGCATTCGAACGCTCAGCCTAGCAGCGCGATTCCGCAGCGGAAGGGGTTATTTGCCCTTGGCCGGTTCCTCATCGCCGTGGGGAAACAGTTCGAGGCCCTTGAAGGTCTTGACCTGCTCGCGCTGCAAATGGCGGTCGACGCATTCGATCGCGTTCTTGAGCTGGCGGTCCGAATACGGCTTGAGCAGGCAGCCGACCGCGACCGCCGCGGCGCCCGGATAGGGGTGGCCGGTGGCGAACAAAGTCGGGATGCCCTTGGCCTTGGCCGCCTTGGCCAGGTCCATTCCAGTCTCCTGGCTGCGCAACCGGACGTCGCTCAAAATGAGGTCGACCTGCTCGCGCTCGAGCACTTCTAGCGCTTGATCGAAATCGTCGATTGTGGCGACGATGACATAGCCGCAATCGCCAAGCATATTCTCATTATCGAACGCGGTCAGCGGTTCGTCCTCGACAATGAGGATCCTTTTGACCATCTGCTTGCGCTTGCCGAACAGCATCCCAGCGACCCCGAATTTATGACAACAGATCCGAAACGAACGAATCGGCCACGAGTGCCCAAGCCCCGCCGTGGCCACCATAGGGCGGCTCCGGCGCCGGTGGAAAGCGTCGGCAAGCCACAGCGCATCGCCAAATTGCTGGCCCGCGCCGGAATCGCCTCTCGCCGGGAGATCGAGCGGATGATCGCTGACGGCCGGATCGCGCTGAACGGAGAGACGGTGACCACGCCCGCGACCGTGCTCGCCGACTTGCAGGGCGTGACTTATGACGGGCGTGCCGTGCGCGCTGCGGCAGCGGCGCGACTGTACCGCTTCTACAAGCCCACCGGCTGCCTGACCGCGGAAGTCGACCCCAAGGGCCGGGCGACGATCTACGACCGGATGCCGCCGGGTCTGCCTCGGCTGATCCCGGTCGGTCGGCTCGATTACACCACCGAGGGCTTGCTGCTGATGACCAACGACGGCGAATTGAAGCGCCAGCTTGAACTGCCGAGCAGCGGGGTTCGCCGGACCTATCGCGCCCGGGCGTTCGGAGCGGTTAGCCAGGACCAGCTTGAGGAGTTGGCCGAGGGCATTCGAATCGAAGGTGTGAATTATGGCTCGATCGACGCCAATCTGGAACGCCGCACCGGGCGCAATTGCTGGATTGAGATGAGCCTCACCGAAGGCAAGAACCGAGAAGTTCGGCGCGTGCTTGAGCATCTCGGGATGAAGGTGTCGCGGCTGATCCGAACCGCTTACGGGCCGTTTACCTTGGAGAATCTTGCGCCAGGGATGATCGCCGAAACCGACCGCAATGCAATCGCGGGGTTCCGGGCGAGCCTCAAGTGAAATGCGCATAATCGCCGGCGAGTGGCGCGGACGGTTGATTGACGCGCCGCTGGGCATGGCCACCCGGCCGACCGCCGACCGCGTTCGCGAAACCTTGTTCTCGATGCTCTTCAGCCGCCTTGGCAGCGTCGAGGGCTCGGCCGTCGCCGATCTGTTCGCGGGCAGCGGGGCGCTTGGGTTCGAGGCTTTGTCGCGCGGCGCTTCGAGCGTGACCTTTGTCGAGCGTGATTCAGCGGCGCTGGCGGCGATCCGCGCCACTGCCGAGCGGCTCGGCGCTGGCGAGCGCATCACCATCCTCCCAGCCAACGCCTTCAACCTGCCGCGCGCCGGACCGTTCGACCTGATCCTCGCCGACCCGCCTTACGAAAGCGGATCGGGCAGCGCCGCCGCAGCCGCGATCGCCGCCGCCGACTGGCTTGCGCCGGGCGGCTGGCTCAGCGTCGAAAGCGAAGCGCGCGACTGCACCAGCGCGGCCGGGCTGACGGTTGCGGCCGAGCGCGACGTCGGACGCGCGCGGCTGACCCTGATGCGGCTTATTTAGGCTTCGCTACCGAGCGGATATCCGCAAACTCGGTCTTCAGCCGCTGACCGATGGCCGCGGCTGCGGCGACCCCGGCCGCCTTCACCGCACTGCCCGATCCCTTTTTGCTTTTGCCCGAACCGCCGGCGGCGATGGACGCGACTGCAGCGGTCGCGGCAATGGCGATAAGCTCGGCGACCAGCGGACTCTGCAGCAGATTGACGAGCGCGTCGGCGGCGCCGGGACCCGATTTGGCTCGGGCGGTGCCGCTTTTGGCCCGGGCGGGCATTTTGGCCTTGGTCTTGGTCTTGGTCTTGCTTTTGGGGGTCGCGGTCTTGGCCATGATACTCTCCTCGAACGGTCAGTCCATGCGCCGCATATCGGTATCGGCGAACGGCACTGCAAGCGCGCACGCATCGACGCGTTCGGCGCTGAGCCATTTCTCGACGTCCGCTCCGGGGCGGAGCATGACCGGCATCGCCTTGGGGTGAACCGCGCCGACCAGCTGGTTCGCGGCGCAGGTGAGGAAGGCCATATACGGCCCTTCCTCCCGTTCCTCGCTTGCCGGCCGCCAGATCCCGGCGAAGGCAAACAGCGGATGCGCGTCCTCGTGAAGCCCGAACCAGTGCTTGATTTTGCGCCTCGTCGTCGGATCGGGCTCTGCGCTCCATTCGCAAAAGCTCGTCACCGGGACGATGCAGCGGCGCGCCGGATCACCCAGCGCCCCGCGCCAGAACGGGCTGTCCAGATTGCGGACATTGGTCACCGGCCGACCGCCCGCAGCCGCAGGCCCGGGAAAGCCCCAGGTCATGCGCTCGAGCCTGAGCCCGCCGCCCTCATCGCGGCGAAGAACCGGAGCCGAATGCCCGGGATAGATTTCAGCGAACGGCTGCAAATTATCGCGATCGCCATCGAATGCCCCGAACAATCGCCGAAGCTCATCGACCGTCGCGGTCATTGAGTAGAGGTTGCACATCCCCGCCCAATCGGACGCGGGGCGGAGCGGGTCAATGTCACCGCTGTATTGACAGCATAATACACCGTCGGGTAAAGCGAGCCCAAGTCACAACAGGGAGGCTTTATGTACAGCCAGCAAGAGCTCGACGACGCGGTTGCGGCGGGGGCCATTACCGCCAAGTCCGCCGATGCCTTTCGAGCGCATGTCGCGGGTCAGCGGTCATCGGCGATTCCGGACGAGGAGCAGTTCCGGCTGCTGACCGGGTTCAACGATATCTTCGTGTCGATTGCCGCTGCAATCCTGATCTTTGCGGTCGGCTGGATTGGCCAGACCATCGGCCAATCCTTCGGCTGGACGATCGAGGGTGACGGACCATCGTTCGTCGCACCGCTTGCAATTGCCGCCACCTCATGGGGGCTGGCCACTTATTTCACCGGCAAACGGCGAATGGCCTTGCCCTCGATCATGCTGCTGCTGGTGTTCGTCGGAAGTGCGTTCGCAACCGCCTTGTTCGCGCTCGTCCTCGCCATCGGGCCCAACACGTTCGACCACAATAATGCGCTTGGCGGGATGGTCGGCGCCGGGGCCGGAGCCATTGCCACCGCCGCAGCCTGGCTTCACTGGCGCACCTTTCGAGTGCCGATCACCGTCGCCGCCGGCGCCGCTGCGGTTGCAGCGATCGTCGCTGGACTGGTAGTCGCGATCATTGGCCCGGCCAATTTCGAAAGCGCCCGCGACATCATCCTTGGCCTTACACTGGCGATGGGCGTGGCCATTTTCCTGCTCGCGATGCGCTGGGACAGTTCGGATCGGGCGCGGCTAACCAAGCGCAGCGACGTCGCCTTCTGGCTGCATTTGCTCGCGGCGCCGATGATCGTCCATCCGATCTTCACCCTGCTCGGACTGACTGACGGCAATGCCACGATCGGCGAAGCGCTGGTGGTGGTTGCGCTGTATCTCGCGATGGGCGTCACCGCGCTTGCGATCGACCGCCGGGCGTTGCTGGTTTCAGCTCTTGCCTATGTGCTGTGGGCGCTTGCCGATCTGTTCAAGCGCTTCGGCGCGGTCGAGCTCAATGTCGCGCTCACCGCATTGCTGATCGGTTCGGCATTACTGCTGCTGTCGGCGTTCTGGCACCAGGCGCGCGCCGCGGTGGTCAGGCCCTTGCCCGAGGGCTTGCGTGAGCGACTACCAGTGCTCGACCGCGAACCTATCCCACTAGCCGCATGAAGCGGCGCTCGAGCGGGGCCAGAACGCCGTTGAGGTCGTGGCCCCGCTTGAGCACCAGCCCTTGATCCGAAACCAGTGCGAAGGCGCCCTGCTTGAGACGCAGCCGGGGGTGTTTTTCGATGCGCACGTCGGGCCGTTCGCTATGGCGTCGAAAAGCGGCGAACACCGCCACTTCGGGATCGAAGCGAAGCGCGTAATCGCGCCAGTGCCCGGCGGCCACCATGCGCCCGTAAAGATCGAGAATGCGGGTCCACTCCAGGCGGTCGAAGGTGGCAATCGAGCGCCGGTCCCGCAAGTTGGGGAACGGCGCGATAACGCTCAAGCGCTTTTCGCCTCGGGCTGGGTAGACGAGCTCGACCGCTGTGCGCGCAATTCCTTGATTTCGCGTTCGAGCTCGCACAGTCGCGCAAGCACCGGGTCAGCGATTTCGCTGCAGGGGGTGCCATAAGGGACGAAGCCCGATTGCGCCTCGGCGGCGTCCATCAGCACCGGCTTTGCCGGGATTCCGACCATCGTCGCGCCGGGCACGACATCGCGGGTGACGACCGCATTGGCGCCGATTCGGGCGCCCTCGCCGACGATGATCGGCCCGAGCACTTGCGCGCCCGAACCGATGACGACTCCGTTCTTCAACGTCGGATGGCGCTTGCCCGCTACACCCGCCGACGGGTTGGTCCCGCCCAACGTGACGCTTTGATAAATGGTCACTCCATCGCCGATATCGGCGGTCTCGCCGATCACGCTGAAGCCATGGTCGAGGAAGAAATGGCGGCCGATGCGCGCCCCGGGGTGAATGTCGATCGCAGTAAGGAAGCGTGCAATGTGATTGACCAGCCGGGCTAGGAAATGCAGTTCGCCAACCCACATCCAATGCGCGATTCGGTGCATTCCGAGCGCCAGCGTACCTGGATACACCAGCACGTCCCAGCGGGAGCGAGCCGCGGGATCGCGCGCTTTGACGGAATCGAGATAAGCAATCAGGCCGGACTTCAAACGCCATACCTTTGTGTCGTGACCCGCCCAATCTAGGCGAACTCGGCGCAATTTCCAGACGTGCGGTGCGTTTTCGACGATCAGCCCACTTGCCGAGAGGCACAGGCTGCGTCTAATCGCGATTCTGCGGCCTTCAAATATGGCTGCGATACTGGCAGATTTTCAGGGTCCTTCAAGAACTTGGACGAGCGACGGGGGCAGCAATCTTAACCGGTTTCAATCCGCTTTACTCGGTTGCCGGGCTATTGGTGGGGATGCTGGTCGGGATGACCGGCGTCGGCGGTGGATCGCTGATGACCCCGCTGCTGGTATTATTGTTCGGGTTCCACCCGGCGACTGCGGTCGGCACCGATCTGCTCTATGCGTCGGTGACCAAAAGCGTCGGCACCGCAGTCCACGGAACGCGCAACACCGTCGACTGGCAAATAGTCGCCGGGCTGGCGATGGGCAGCATGCCGGCGGCGATCATCACGCTGTTCGCGATGAGCCGTTTGGGGGCGATGGATACCAGCGGGTCGCATCTGCTCAATTTCCTGCTCGGCTCGGCGCTTCTGCTGACGTCGTTCGCGATCTTCTTCCGCCCGGTCATCCTGCGCTGGGCGGGGCCGCGCTTCGATCATCTCCAGGAAGGCGGGATCAACCGCTGGACGGTGATTATCGGGGTGATCCTGGGCGTGCTGGTGTCGCTGACCTCGGTCGGCGCCGGGGCGCTGGGCACGACCGCGCTGCTGATCCTTTATCCCAAGCTACCGGTAGCGCGAATCGCCGGCAGCGACATCGCCCATGCAGTTCCACTGACTCTGATCGCGGGCATCGGCCACTGGCTTATGGGTTCGGTCGATTTCTCGTTGATGGGCGCGCTTCTGATCGGCTCAGTTCCCGGGGTCATCCTCGGCAGCGTGCTGGCCTCGCGCTCGTCCGACAAGGTCCTCCGCCCAATTCTCGCGATCACCCTGCTGGTTGTTTCCACCAGGCTGCTGCTGACCTGATCGGGCAACGGTCGCCTGCCCGATAGAAAAAGGGGCGGGCAATTGGGGGCGCCCGCCCCTTTCCACTCGGGTCCGACAAGGGGGAAGCCGGCCCAATGCATGAGATTGGGATTGCCGCGCCTGCAGTCAAGACCTTGGTCAAGCGACACTGGCGTTAATCGGTTGAACCGATTATCGCGGCGGCATTAAATCGGATGGATCGATGATCGTTCATTTGCCCACCATCAAGCAGTTGCAATATCTGGTCGCGCTTCGCGAGCATGGCCATTTCAGCCGCGCAGCCGAGGCCTGTTTCGTCACCCAATCGACGCTGTCGGCGGGGTTGCGCGAGCTTGAGACCCTGCTTGGGACGATGCTGGTCGAGCGGACCAAGCGCGTGGTCCGATTCACTCCGCTCGGGCTTCGGGTGGCTGACAAGGCCAGCCGGGTGCTTCGGGAAAGCGAGGACCTCGCCAACCTCGCCCGTTCGCAAGGCCAGCCCCTGACCGGCGAATTGCGCATGGGGGTAATCCCGACCATCGCCCCGTTCCTGCTACCGGCGATGCTGCCGCGACTGCGCCGCGATCTGCCCGAATTAAAGCTGTTCCTGCGCGAGGAGGCGAGCGCTGCGGCGTGCGAGGGGCTCCACCGCGGCCAGCTCGACTGTGTTCTGCTGGCGCTGCCGTATGCCTGCGGCGATGTCGATCATGAGAATCTGTTCGACGACCGCTTGTTCATTGCCTTCCCCAAGGGCGAGGCGCCGGCGCGCGAGACGGTGGCCGCGAAATCGATCGATGAAAGCCGGCTGCTTCTGCTCGAGGACGGTCATTGCCTCAAGGATCATGCGCTGGCGGCGTGCAACCGACCCGATATCCGCGCCGGCGCAGCGATGCTCGGCACCTCGCTCCACACGTTGGTGCAGATGGTCGATAACGGGCTCGGCCTGACCTTCGTCCCAGAAATGGCGATCGCGGCGGGCATTCTCGACGGCACCGCGATCGGTGTGCGCCTGCTTGCATCGGCTAACAACAGTCGCCGGATCGCGCTGGTGTGGCGGCGCTCGAGCCCACGTGAAAAGGAATTCCGGCTGCTCGCCGGCAAGCTGCGCGATAGTGCCGGGGAACTGCTCCCCGGAGTCAGTCCCTGTGCCTAGTCCGTCTGCCTAGTCCGTCTGCCTAGTCCATGTGTTTGAGGCCGATGCGCAGATAATCGTAACCGGTGATGAGGGTCAGCGCCGCCGCCGCCCACAGGCTCGCGAGGCCCGTCTGGTGCACCCACTGCTGCGCCGGGAACGCACCGCCGAGGATTAGCGCACCGAGCGCGACCAGCTGCAGCGTGGTTTTCCATTTGGCGAGCGCGCTGACCGGAACTGAAATGTTCAGTGGTCCGAGGAATTCGCGCAAGCCCGAGACGATGATTTCGCGCAGAAGGATGACCAAAGCGGCGATGATGTGGAGCCCCTCGATCTCCGGCACCGGATTGGCCTTGCGGCTGGAAATCAGCATCATCAGCACCGCCGCGACCATGATCTTGTCGGCGATCGGGTCGAGGAACTGGCCGAGGCGCGAAATCTGCCCCTGGGCGCGGGCCAGATAGCCGTCGAAATAATCGGTCATCCCGACAATGCAGTAAAGAATGAAGGTGACCCCGTAATCGACCGGGCTTGGCCGCCACAGCAGGAACACCAGCAGCGGCACCGCCACAATGCGCGACAAAGTCAGGAGGTTGGGGAG
>JBDSRE010000142.1:0-4330 GCA_039929465.1 Sphingomicrobium sp.
CAATGGGCGAGCGTCGCCCAGCTGCCCCTGGGACTATAGCCGATCGGCCAGCCATCAGCGAAACCCGCCGCCGGGGCATAAGCATCGGGTGAACCAAGCGGTTTGATCGACAGGCCCTTCAGGCCCCGCGAATATTCGGCCGGCGGCTTGGCAATAACCCCTGCGGGCCACGGCTTTTCGCTTTCATTATTGCCCCATTGAGTGACGTAATTGTCCTGCACCCGATAGATAGTTGCGCCGGCCCAATAGCCGCTCCGCGCCAGCGCCTGGATGTTTCTGACATGGACGGGCGCAAATGCCGGCGCCAATTGGATGACCACGCGCCCGCCTGCTGCAAGGTCCAGCACAAGCAACTGATCAGCCGGAATCGACGCCCACGCTGCCGCAGGAGCCAAGGCGACAATCTCGGTCGGAGTGATGCGCTTGGGCGGGGCCGCACCCGCCAACGCAACCGCAATCGTAGCCAGGATCAATAGGCGCATCGTCGACTCCCTCTTCGCCGTCGCTCTAGCCTAGGCCGGACCGCGCGGCTATCGCGCTTGCGATGTATACCGCCACGCTGATGCTGCTCGGTTCGGGCGAATTGGGGCGCGAATTCGCGATCGCCGCCAAGCGCCTGGGGTGCCGGGTAATTGCCTGCGACCGCTATGCCGACGCACCGGCGATGCAGGTCGCCGATGCCGCCGAGGTGTTCGCGATGCTCGACGGCAAGGCGCTCAAGGCCGCGGTCAAGAAGCACAGCCCCGACGTCATCATCCCGGAAATCGAGGCCATCGACACTGCTGCCCTGGCGGCGCTTGAAAAGGACGGCTGGCGGGTCGCGCCTTCGGCCAAGGCAGTTCAGCTGACGATGAACCGTGACGGTATTCGCGAATTTACTGCCAACGAACTGGCCCTCACGACGTCACACTACAAATTTGCCCAAAGCCGCGACGAAGCGATTGCGGCGGCGGCCGATGTCGGCCTGCCATGTGTGATCAAGCCGGTCATGTCGTCATCGGGCAAGGGCCAGACCACGGCCACGACGACCGCGGAGGTCGGCGAAGGCTGGGATTATGCAGTCGCCAATATGCGCGGCGACCGGCGCCAGGTGATCGTCGAGGAATTTATCGACTTCGACAGCGAAATTACGCTGCTCACCGTGGCGACCAAGGACGGTGTGTTGTTCTGCGCGCCGATCGGCCACCGCCAGGAGGCCGGCGATTATCGCGAGAGCTGGCAGCCGGCGGCGATCCCCGAGGCAGCGCTCCATTCAGCCCGGCACCAGGCCCGCAAGGTGGTTGGAGCGCTTGGTGGACACGGCATATTCGGGGTCGAATTCTTTATCTCCGGCGACCAGGCGATCTTTTCGGAATTGAGCCCGCGCCCGCACGATACCGGAATGGTCACCTTGATTTCGCAATTCCCCAACCAGTTCGAGCTTCACTTGCGCGCCATCCTCGGGCTTCCAATCCCGGCGATCGAGCTTGCCGGCCCATCGGCGTCCGCGGTGATCCTCGCCGATAAGGAGAGCGCCACATTCTCCTATGAAGGCGTCGCCGAGGCACTCGCCCTTGGAGCCGACAAAGCCCGAGTCGACCTGCGTCTGTTCGCCAAGCCCAAGGCGCTCAAGAACCGGCGCATGGGCATCGCGCTGGCCCGTGACAACAGCATTGATGATGCCGTCGCCCGGGCCAAGGCCGCCGCCGCCCGGATCAGCATCCGCTACGAATAATGACTGGATATTGCGCTAGCCGTCGCGCGTTGCCCGACCAAGGAGAAGCTTGAGATGGTTCGATTACGCACGTTGATGTTGACGGTGTCCGCGATCGCGGCAGTGTCCTGTAACCAGTCCCAGCCGAGCGCCCCTCAGCCCAAGATCGAGGTCCGGGGCGCCGAGCAGAATGGGCTCCACACTCTCGATGCCTTCAATCTTTCAATCGCGCTCAAGCGGGCAATCTTCGACCTTGGCTACAAATGCCAGCGGGTCGAGCGCGCGGGCTTCGTTAGCAAATATCAGAATCTCGACATGTGGACCGCGCATTGCAACGACGGTCGCGACTGGGCGATCTTTGCCGGTCCGGACGGCAGCGCCCAAGTGCGCGATTGCAAGGACTTTGTCGGAAGCGATGTTCCGGCGTGCGCGATCCGCGAGGTCCCGAAGGGTAGTTTCGACAAGGCCGGTTGAGCGGCACCAGCCCCGGCGGCAGCTTAGTTGGAGCCGCGCGGCTCGCACTGACGGGTCTCGCGATAATCGCCGGCCGCCGATTTTTCCTTGATCGTGACGCAATTGCCCTGGCGCACTTCCTCGCGCCAGCTGCCGTCGGCATTCACCACGCGATTGCCCTTGGGCACGCGCTGGCCGTTTCTGATCTCATAGCTCCAGCCCGACGGAGTCTGCTGACTTTGCGCCGCCGCGACGACCGCAAAGCCGCCGGCTGCCGCAAGCGCGACGGTGGTAACAACCACTGCCCTGATGAGAAAACGCTTGTTCATAACTGCTGACTATAGCGCTTAGCGACTGAACGCACGCTTACACTGGATCGGTCTCGCGGTTCAGCTCTTGCAAACACGCTGCCTCAGAGCTCCTCGTAGCTCAGCCTTGGCGCGCTTTGAAGCGACGGTTGGTCTTGTTGATGACATAGGTTCGGCCACGGCGGCGAATGACCCGGCAATCCCGGTGGCGCGCCTTCAAGGACTTGAGGGAATTGCGAATTTTCATGGCCGAGCGCCTGCCTAATCGTGTCTGAATTTGAATGTCGGAAGGTTCGTTAAAACCGGCGGCTCAACTAGTGGCCGGCGCGCTCCAAGTCAAGGTCTCGAACCGTGTGGTCCCCTAGGTCTTTACTCAGCGGTCGCCGTCATCGTCCTTGCGGTTGGCGGTGCCTTGCTCGACCGCGGCCTCGCTCCGCCGTTCGATTGTTGGCAGGCGATTGCGCTTCAATTGCGCATTGAGCACCGGCATGTCGACCGCAAGCAGGCGATCGAGCTCGGCAAGCTCGCGGTCCAGGCGCGCCGATAGATCGGTGAATACCGATTGAGTCTGAAGGGTCGGCGCCGCTTCGCCGCTTTCGACCACTCCAATCAACGCCGCCAGCTTGTTGTTGAGCATGATCGGGTAATTGAGCGGATCCTGCTCGCTCCTGTTGCGGACCTGGTAAATCGCGCCCTCGACCGCCACGACACGAGCATCGAGCGCATTGGCAAGCGAGCGCAACGACGGATCGCTGGTTTTGGTGAGCACCGCCGCGACCTGGCGCCGGATACCGCGGGCGAGGAGCACCGCCTGATTGGCACGGCTGACCTGGTCGCGGATTCGGGTTGCCAAAGCGAAACGCGCCTCAACGTCGGCCGGCTTGACCGAACCGAGCCGCGGATCGAGCCGGATCGCGGCCGTTTGCGTTTGAACCTTGCCATCGACGGTCAGTCGAACCTGGTATTCGCCGGGCAGTGCGGCCGGGCCGTGATTGGCCGCGGCCCACAGGATCATGTCCTTGAATTCGGTATAGCCGGGATAGTTCATGTCCCAGGTGTATCGGTTGAGCCCGGCCTTCATCCCCGGCTTGGGCACGGTCTCGTCGTCATCGTCCTCGCCGCCGCCTTGGCCCAGTGCTTCCTCTTCCGCCTTTTTCTTCTTCTTGGCTTTCTCGGGATCTTCGGGGGCGCCAATGAAGTGCCACACCGGCTGACCGCGCGAATCGAGGATGTCCAAAGTCAGGCTGCGCGGTGGACGGGGCAAATAATAATCGATGATCACGCCTTCATCGACTCCGCGCACCGCCGGCGCCGGGCGGAACAGGCGCACCCCGGGCTTGCCCGCGACAGGCCGACCGAGCTGACGAATGACGTCGATATTGTCGAGCACCCAGAACGAACGCCCGTGGGTTGCAATGACCAGATCGTGGTCGGTGACGGCAAGGTCCGAAACCTGCACCACCGGCAGCTCGCGCTGAAGCGATTGCCATCTCCGACCGTCGTCGAACGACACCTTCACCCCGCGCTCGGTGCCGATGTAGAGCAGGCCTGGGCGGGAAGTATCCTCGCGCACGCTACGAACCATTTCATCGGCTGGAAGGCCGGCGGCGATGCTCGTCCAATGCTGCCCGTAATCGTCGGTGCGCAGCAGATAGGGTGCCAGATCGTCGAGCAGGAAGCGATTGCCGGCAAGGAATGCGGTTCCTGGCCGGGTCGGCGAATCCTCGATCGTGGTGATCTTCAGAAACGGCGGCAATCCGGCAGGCGTGACGTTCTGCCAGCTTCGACCGTCGTCGCGCGTGACGTGCACCAACCCATCGTCCGAGCCCGCCCAGATGACATTGGGCTCGAGCCGAGAGGGCGCCAGCGCGAACAC
>JBDSRE010000143.1:0-3250 GCA_039929465.1 Sphingomicrobium sp.
GCGTTCGTCGAGGAGCTGGCGGCGCTCGACAGCAACAGTCCGGAATTCGGCAAGAAAGTCGATCAGCTCACCGCCATGGGGCGCAAGGAAATCGCCGAGGCCGCCGGCGCCTCCAATCGCTTCCTCGACCGCCCGGTCAAGGCGATCGACAGCGACACCGGGATCGGCGCCGATCTGACCGAACTTCGGCGGACGGTGGAATCGCTCGATCCCAAGGAAGCGGGCAAGGGCATGACCACCCGCAAATTTCTTGGCATCATCCCGTTCGGCAATAAGGTGAACCGCTACTTCGACAAATATCGCAGCAGCCAGACTCATATTTCCTCGATCCTCCAGCGCCTCGGCAACGGCAAGGACGAGTTGCTGATGGACAATGCCGCGATCGACACCGAGCGCAGCGGGCTGTGGAAGACGATGCACAAGCTTGAGCAGATGGTGCACATCTCAAAAAGCCTCGACAAGCAGCTCGAGGACAAGGCCAATGAGCTCGATGTCACCGAGCCGGCCAAAGCCAAGGCAATTCGTGAAAGTGCGTTGTTCTACACCCGCCAGCGGACCACCGATCTGCTCACCCAGATGGCGGTTACGGTCCAGGGCTTCCTCGCCCTCGACCTGGTGAAGAAGAACAATGTCGAGCTGGTCAAAGGAGTCGATCGCGCGTCGACGACCACCGTATCGGCGCTTCGAACCGCGGTCACTGTTGCTTCGGCGATGTCCAACCAGCGGCTGGTGCTCGAACAGGTCAGCGCGCTCAACACCACCACCGCCAACATGATCGACACCACCGGGGAATTATTGAAGACCCAGTCGGCCGCGATCCATGAGCAGGCGGCGGGATCGACGATTCCACTCGAAACGCTGCAGCGCGCGTTCCAGAACATCTATGACACGATGGACCAGATCGACGCTTTCAAGCTGGCCGCGCTCGAGAACATGAAGCAGACGGTCGTGACATTGGGCGGCGAAGTTGAAAAATCGAAGGGCTATATTGCCCGCGCTGAGGGCGTCGCCAAGGGACGGATCGAAAATCAGTCGTCGCCGTTCGAGGCGCTTGAGGTCAAGTGACCGCGGACGACATCGGGCGCGTATTCGCACTTGCCGAAGACAGTTTCGAGCGCGCCTCGGCAAGTTCGGCCAAGACCAGCAAGACCCTTGCCCGCGCTGATTCGATAATTGCTCGGTCGACGGCCCAGGATGGCGCCGCACGCGCCGCCGGCCAGCGCGAACGGCAGCGGCTCAACGCCGGGCTCGGGCGCACGGCGAAGCGCGTCGGGCTTGCCGTACTCGCAGTGTGGGTCGCGACCATGGTTATCGGCTTCATCACGCCGATCGGGCTTTTCGGGCTGATCCTCGCTGTCGCCGCAGCCATTGTCCTTGCCGGTGCTGTAGTAGCGGCATCGCGGCGCTCCTCGGCACCTGCCTTGCCCGAACCCGATTTGCCCAGCGCGGTGCTGGTCGAGCGGCTCGATTCCTACCTCTATCGGGCGCGCGCGGCGTTGCCTGCTCCAGCTCAGAGCGAAGTGGACCGGATGCTCAGCGCCTTGCCCGCACTCAAGCCGACGCTCGAGCGCATCGACCCGCTAGAACCCGCGGCGCAGGATGCGCGGCGGCTGATGGGCAAGCATTTGCCGAACCTGATCGATCATTATCTGGCGGTCCCTGCGGCCTATCGCGGCGATGCCGACGGTGATGGCGTCAGCATCGATCAGCGGCTGGTCGACGCGCTCCGCGCCGGCCGGGTCGCGCTCGACGATGCCGGGCAGCGGCTCGCTCGGGGCGACGTCGCCGCCTTCGAAACTCAGGGCCGCTTCATCGAATCTCGCTACGGCGAGCAGCCGCTCGACGACTGAAAGCCATTGCAGGCGAGCGCTGCGCCGTGCACTTAGGTGGCACCGCGAAGGTCGCGCACGGGGGCGTCGGATGGGGCTGATCGAACTTCGCAAGGCGGCGTATCGCCAGCTTGAACCGACCGCTTGGCCGGGCAAGGGCCTGTCGCCGGTCAATCTGGCGCTCGTCATCCTCATCTTCATCGCGGTGGTGGAAGCAGTGCTCGATACCGAGCCGAGGATTTCCGCAGGGCGCGAGTTGCTGCTCAACCAGATCGAATTCGGCCTGGGGCTGATTTTTCTGATCGAATATATCGCCCGCGCGTGGGTGGAAGTGGAAAATCCCCGCTTCGCCAAATATCGCTTCCCGCGCCTGCGCTACATGATCACGCCGATCGCGATCATCGACTTGCTCGCGGTCATTCCCGCGATCTTCGCCTTCGGCGGTGCGTCGAGCCTTTTGCTGCGCTTCTTCCGGGTCATGCGCATGTTCCGCCTGGCCAAGCTCGGCCGAACTTCGAAGGCATGGGTCCTGCTGCGCGAGGCGTTCATCCAGAAGCGTCAGGAATTCGCGCTTATTCTGGGGATGTTGCTGGTGATGATCCTTGCCGCCGGCTCGCTCCTCTACTGGGCCGAAGGCGACGCCCAACCTGAAAAGTTCGGGAGCATCCCGCGTGCCATGTGGTGGGCGATCGTGACCCTGACCACTGTCGGCTATGGCGACACCTTCCCGGTGACGGCGCTGGGCAAGGTCCTGGCCGGAATGATCGCGGTCATGGGGGTGATGCTGATTGCCTTGCCCACCGGTCTGTTCGCCGCTTCGTTCACCGAGGCGATGGAGAGCCAGCGCGATATCGAAGAGGCCAAGGCCGAGGCGCGCGCATTGGCAAGGAAGAAGGGCAAATGAGCGGAATTGCCGATCCATTGCGCGATTTTCGCCGACGGCGCATGATATTGCCATGACCAAGGGTTCCAAAACGATCCCGATCATGACGGTGGTGAAGCCGGTCGCCGCACCGGCCGCGTCCTCGTCCAGCGCGCCGCGGCCGTGGCGGGAGCGCTTCCGTCTGCCGCCGGCGGTGCCGCCGTTTGATACCCGCACACATCGCATTTTTTCGGTCGTCTGGACGCTCGCTTTTCTGCTTGCGGCGCTTGGCCCAATAATCGGCATTTACGACCGCTACACCTCGCCCGAGAATAATTCGCAGCTGCTGCTCGGAAGCCGCGCCGGTCTAGCGGTCTCACCCGAAGACGCGACCAAGATTCGCTTTACGGTCGGCCCGGAAGCGCAGTCGCGAGGCATTCGCAAGGGCGACAAGATCGTCGCCATTTATGGCCTTCCGCTGCCCCGCACGATGCCGGTCAGCGAGCAGGATCTGGCCGAACATGCCGACGACCCGGCTTATATCGCGATGGGCAACCTT
>JBDSRE010000144.1:0-2951 GCA_039929465.1 Sphingomicrobium sp.
CCAGGTGCGGTATTGAGCGCCGGGGGTGAACGCCCACCAATACAGCCAGTCGCCGTCGCGGATCGGGACCGAGCGGTCGTCCTCCTTGATCCGCCCACGCATCTCGGCGAACAAGGTGTCGAGCAGCGGCTGCTGCTTCGCCTTCCATCCGTCAAAAAAGGCGTTTTCAGCCTTCAGGTACGAAAGCACATCCGGATCGGTGACCTCGGGGTATTTAGGGTCGCGAAGCCAGTTCCACGGGTCGTGGATAGTCACGCCGTGGCGCGTGTAGGAAAACGGCCGCTGGGGAGCGGAAGGCGGCGTGGTCGTTGTAACGGGTTTGTCCATGAAGCGCTCTTAGCGCTCCTGCACACGACCGGAAGTGCAAAATATGGGCAGGTCGAGGTAACGCCTTACGCGGCGAGGCTCATTCCGGATCGCCACTTGAGTTGATCGCTGGCGGGCCATCGGCGGTGTTAGTGAAATGGCGCCGGCATTCTCACCGCGGTCGGCGAGCGCAGCGCTCCAGTCGCCCCATCGACACGGGTGGAGATTTTGGGGTTTGGCGATCAGTGACTAGGTGGATAGGTCCGGGTGCGGCCGCGGCTGTCGGTCACTTGGTAGGATTGTTCGGCCGCGCCAAGAGTTTTTCCTTTCCCGGTCCCGGTCGGAAGCAAGGGGAAATCGCTTCCTCCGGCCTCGGTAACGAACCGCGTCCGCGATCCGCGGAAGTGGCCGGCGATGACCAGCGGGCCAGCACCGCGTTTGGTGATAAACGTGCAATTCTCGAACAGACCGTCATCGACCCGGCCATTGCGCGACGCTTCGGGACGGGCGTGGATGAACGTGCAGGCGATAAAGCGATTGGCCTTGCCGAGGTTCGCGAGAAACCGTCCGGATGGATTATAGAGCTTTCCCGAGACCCCTGCCGACGGGTCGTCGGTAAACGTGCAATTCTCGAAGGTCTCCCCGGACAGATTGACCAGTGCACCGGCGAACAGGACATCGCGGAACCGAACCCGGTCTCCGCCCGACCCGAAATAGGTCCAGGCACTGGTCCCGACGATCTTGCCCCCGATCCACACAACGTCGGACACGCGCTTGGTGGCGATAAGCACGGCGACCTGCAGATTATCGCTAGCGCCGCAATCGCGAAAGCGGATCGCCTGGATCGGGCGCTTGCGCTCGGATTCAAGATCGATCCCGGCCCTAGGTGCCGATCCACGAAACGCGAGGTTGCGCGCGCTACGGTCAAAGCGGCAGCGGGTGAAGCCCCAGCCGTTGCCGCCGACGAGCGAAAAGCCGTTGCGACCGTTGTCGGTGAAGACGCAGTCGGTGAAGGACACGCGCTCGTCGACCTCCGGCAGGCCGAGGCCGTCGCCCACCGCACCGTCCTTGGGCTGGTGGTGGGAGCGCAGGTTGCGGACCGCGATCGGGCCATGGTTGTCGCGCAGGATCAGGCCCGAACCGCCAAGCTGCCAACCGGTATTGCCCCACGGCCCGCCGATCACCAGCCTGGCAGAATTGCCATCGAGTTCGAGGTCGCTGATGGTCACCGGGCCCGAGCAATCCTTCACCAGGATCATCTGGTTATAGGGGGCGGCGATCTCGCCGAGACCGGTATAAGGCTGCTTGTGCGTTGTCGGCATTCCCGTCGCGGGGTCGAAAGTGCCGAAGCGAAGCGCGCTGTCCGCGACCAGCCGGGCGTGGTTACCGCGGATGGTGAGCGGCAGTCGGCAGGCGATGAAGTCCATAATCGGACCCGGAGCGGCGAAATAGCCTTTCTTTGCGATTTTGCCCTGCTGGCCGACTACATATGTCCGGTGCGAAAGCCTGATTTCGCCCCCGCCCATGGCGTTTACGTGGGCGGTCATGGCGACGAAGGCGGCGGTATCGTTGGTCCGGCCATCGCCCAAGGCGCCGAATTGCTCAGGAGTGACAAACTCCGTTGCGGCGAGCACTGAACGTGGGCGCGCGAGAACGGAAGCGCATATCGCCGGGACAAGAACCGTGAGCGTTTCGCGCCGGTTGAACTTCATCCCGTCGGCCCTCACGCGCCTTGCCTCATTACAGGTTCACCGTCGCCATTCCCTGCGCGTGATAGCGGTCGCCGGCCGCGGCGCCCACCGGAAGGATTGCATCGAGCCGCTCCAGATCGGCCTTCGTCAAGTCCACCTCTAACGCGCCGATATTGCCGTCGAGGTGCTTGATGTGCTTGGTCCCCGGGATCGGGACGACGTCGTCGCCCTGGGCCAGTACCCAGGCCAACGCCAGCTGCGCGGTGGTGCAGCCCTTGTCGCGGGCCATCGCCTCGACCTCTTTGACCAAAGCGATATTCTTGTCGAAATTCTCACCGGTGAAGCGCGGGTGGTTGCGGCGGTAATCGTCCTCGGCGAAGTCGTCGGGCGACTGAAACTGTCCAGTCAAAAATCCGCGCCCCAATGGCGAATAGGCGACATAGCCGATGCCAAGCTCGCGCGCCGTCGGCAGAACATCGCCTTGCGCATCGCGGCTCCACAACGACAATTCGGTCTGGACCGCGGTGATCGGATGGGCTGCATGGGCCTTTCGGATCGTTTCCGGCGCGGCTTCGCTGAGCCCGAGGAAGCGGATCTTTCCCTCGTCCTTAAGACGCGCCATTGCCCCGACCGTGTCCTCGATCGGGACCTTGGTGTCGACCCGGTGCTGGTAATACAGGTCGATGGTCTCGACACCCAACCGCTTGAGGCTAGCCTCGCATGCGGCACGGAGATAGTCGGGGTCGCCGCGAACGCCGAGGAACGCCCCATCATCGCCCCGCACATTGCCGAACTTGGTCGCCAGGAACACCTCGCCGCGGCGGTCGGCGATGGCTTTGCCGACCAATTCCTCATTCTTGAACGGGCCGTACATGTCAGCGGTGTCAAGAAAATTGACCCCCCGATCGAGCGCGTGATGGATGGTAGCGATCGACGTGGTATCGTCCCCGGCGC
>JBDSRE010000145.1:0-3780 GCA_039929465.1 Sphingomicrobium sp.
CGACAGCGCCTCGGCGACGTCGGTACCTTTGGCCAGCGCCATCGCCAGCAGCAGCCGCTCGACGGTGACGTAGCTGTCACCCGACCTTTTCGCGATTTCGGCCGCCTGATCGAGGATTCGAATGGTCTCGCCATCCATTCCCGGCGCCTGGGTTGCGCCGCTTCCGGTGACCGTCGGAATCTTCGCAACCAGCGCGTTGGCCTCTCTCTGTGCGGCCTTGCCGTCACCGCCGGCGGAGTCGATCAGTCCGGCGGCCATGCCCTGTTCGTCGTCGAGCAGGGCCTTGAGCACATGTGCGGGAGAAATCCGCTGCTGATGCTCACGCACCGCGATCGTCTGCGCTGCCTGGAGGAAACCGCGAGCGCGGTCGGTGAGCTTTTCCAAATCCACTGTTTAAGTCCCCGTTCGTTCCACCCCGATATATTCTGGCATTGAGGTAGAACAAGGGGCGGCCAAGTCCCGGAATTCCGCCTATTCGTGCGTGATTGACCGCGCCGCCTCACGCCGCTCGAGAGCGATTGCGCATTGATCGCCGCCTTCTTGGGCCGTGATTCCCCAACTGCGATACGTTGAAACGTCGATGTGAAAGCGGATCCCGACATAAAAGCCCAGGCCCGCACCATATCGCCGGCCGGAACGGGCGTGGATCGTGCACAACCGCGCCATGAGGGCGTTACGGTCGAATGGATAGCGCGGGACCAGGTCGACCGCGGTATTCGATTTGTGGACGCTTTCCGGGCTTCCGCCGGCGCATTGGTTGAGCACCGGGTTGCGATAGGCGGACAGGGCCTCGACCTCACCAACGGCCGGTTTCACCTCGTCGCGGACATAGCGCAGGCTATTGACGATATTGCCCCATAAATCGGGCGGAGGCACCTCGAACGCCGGCTGACCGCATTTCGCCCAGTCGCTCGCCGTGCGCGCCAATTGCCACACCGGAACGACATCGCCGACCCCGGCTGAGCGCAGATAATTCGCATAAGCGGACAGCCTGATCGCATTGGCCGGATCGGTGGCGACCCAGGCGCGATAGCCAGCGAAATCCTGCCCGGCGATGACGTAGCCGTCGGCAGTAGTGGGATAGGGCTGCACCGCGCCTATTACCGAGGTCGGAGACATTAGCAGCGTAAGGAGGGGGAGGGCGCGGCGCATTTTTCCATCAGACCCGCCGGGCTAACGAAATGCAACGGGCCATTGAAAAGCGAGGGCGCCCGCCGCATCTTGGCGATCATGGCCCAACCGATCGAACTCGACCTCCCCCACAGCCTCGGCAAGGACGAAGCGCGGCGCAGGATTGCCAATAACATTCACAAACTTGAGGATCACATTCCTGGCGGGGCCAACGTTCAGTCGACGTGGTCCGGCGACAGGCTCAACCTCAGCATTGGAGCAATGGGCGAGCAGGTTCAGGCGATCCTCGATGTGCAGGAAAGCAAGGTACACTTAAGCCTTGCTCTGCCGGGCATGCTCGGCATGTTTTCGGGTGTCATCGCCGGAGCGCTCAAGAGTCAGGGCGGGCGCCTGCTTGAGGATCACAGCAAGGGCTGACGCTGTGCTCCATTGCCGCTAGACCCGTGCCGTCACGGACGGGAGAGCGGTCGGCATGCGGCATTTCGCGGTGGTTGGGTCGGGACCAGCAGGATTCTATACTGCCGAAGCTCTTGCCAAGGCTTATGAGAATGAGGCGCAGATCGACATCATCGACCGCTATCCAGTGCCCTATGGCCTGATCCGTTTCGGGGTCGCGCCCGATCATCAATCGTTGAAAGCGGTATCCAAACGCTACGATAAGGTCGCCGACAGTGCCGGGGTCGATTTCATCGGCAACATATGCGTCGGCCGCGATTTGTCGGTCTGCGAATTGCTCGAACTTTACGACGCCGTCATTCTCGCAATCGGCGCACCCCATGACCGCAAGCTCGGAATTCCCGGCGAGGATCTGCCTGGAGTGATCGGTTCGGCGGAGTTCGTCGGTTGGTACAATGGCCACCCCGATTTCGCCGACCTCGATCCCCCGCTCGGCGGGGCCCAAGCGGCGATTATCGGCAACGGCAATGTCGCCCTCGACTGCGCACGCATTTTATCCAAGACCCGGCCCGAGTTCGAAGGATCGGACATCGTCGGCCATGCGCTTGGCGCGCTCGACAACAGCGCCATCCGAACCGTCACCATTCTCGGCCGCCGCGGTCCGCACCAGATTGCGATGACACCCAAGGAACTGGGCGAGCTCGGCCACTTGGAGGCGTCGTCGCCGGTGGTCGAAGACAGCGACTTCCCGCCGCTCGACGACGATCAAGCGCTCGATCCCGGCCAGCGCAAGTCGGTCACCATCCTGCGTACGTTCGCCGCCACTCCGGCCGATCCCGTCAAGCCCAAGCGCATGGTCTTTGATTTCTTCGCCAAACCGCTGGCGGTCGAAGGCGACGGACACGCCGAGCAGCTACTGGTCGAGCGCACTCGGCTCGATGGCGACCGGGCGGTTGGAACCGGCGAAACCTACGCCGTTCCGGCATCACTGGTGATCAGCTGCATTGGCTATTCGACCCCGCGTATCGAGGGCGTTCCCTATGACGAGCGCGGCGGTAAATTCCTTAACGACGGCGGCCGCATCGGCGATCGCCTTTACGCGGTCGGCTGGGCTCGACGCGGACCGTCGGGGACGATCGGTACCAACCGCCCCGACGGCTATGAAGTGGCTGAAAAGATCGCCGCAGCATTGCCGCCGCACGCCGCTAGCGAACGGCCGGGCGCGGCTCGCCTCAAGGCGCTATTGGCAGAGCGCGGGGTGATTGCGACCGACTATGACGACTGGCGCCGGATCGAGGCGACCGAGACCGCCAACGCCCGCCCCGGGAGCCCGCGTGAAAAGTTCGTCCGGACTGAACATTGGATCGACACGCTGGGACGGTGACCGAGCGCCTTGCGTATCGCAGGGCCCGCCGCTACCAAGCCCGCGCCTTGGCTCCCGCGCTCGACCTGCGCGCGCGGGTTCCGGTCGGGGAGTAGCTCAGCCTGGTAGAGCACTGTCTTCGGGAGGCAGGGGCCGGAGGTTCGAATCCTCTCTCCCCGACCAATTTCTCGCCGTTCCACCGCTAAGTGTCTGAAATCCGCCGCTTAGCGGCGGAGACGGTTAATTGGTCGAGAATCTTTTGGGGCGTTTGTACCCAATTTTGTGCCCAAAATTGTGCCCAGCGAGGCGCATCGAACCGGTGAGCGCAGGAGGCGGCAATGGCTGCTGACCTGTATTCGCGTTCGCGAACATGGTGGTGGCGTTGGCGACCTGGCGGGCCGTTTTGCCGATCTCATACTATAACCATTCGCATCAGCCTCCGAACCGGTTGTCGGCAGGAGGCAGGACGACGAGCAGGCTATCTCCTGCTTGAAGCGGAAGGACGATGCGCGATGTTGTACAAGTCGGTTTCCCCTGACCAGATGCAGCTGTTGGTCAAGCAGCATGTAAAGGATTGTCTCGACCGGTTCATGGCGGATCAGATGTCGGCGCCTACGATGGATCATCAGCTCTCCAATATTACCCATGCGCGCTTGTTCGCCGTTATTGCGGAAGATCCAGCTGGCTGGGGGGACGGGGGCTTCGTAGATCAATTGGACCGTGTGCCGTTGACGGCGACCGATCGCGCGAACCTGGCGGAGCTCGCAGCCTGGTATCGCGAGCGCAAGGGGCCAATCAGTCCTGCTTACGTGCGATCAGCGTTGCAAGCAGCCGGGATCGAATCTGCCGAGACGAACCTTCGCAAATGCCTTCCCGCAATCGCGTTTGCC
>JBDSRE010000146.1:0-6638 GCA_039929465.1 Sphingomicrobium sp.
CGCCTCGCCACCCGCTACGACAAGCTTGCCGCCAACTTCCTCGCCAACATCCACCTCGCCGCAACCATCATGTGGTGGTTATGAGTCTTGGCCCTAAGGCTACCTGATCCGTTTTGGAGTGGCTAAACCCGAAGCCGGACGTCGTTCGGTCTTTCAAGAACCTGCCAGGGATGCATTTCTGCGAAAGCTCGAATTTCGGCTAGCGCCAGGCACTTCTCGTGTTGCTAGGGTGACTTCATGAACGAAGTTCGCGCTCTTCTTTCCCATGCTTTGCCCTATCGGGGGGCACTCGCGCTGCTCGCGATTCTGACGATTGCGAGCTCGATGGTGGTGTTGGCAATCCCGTGGCTGGCCGGACAAATGCTCGGCTCAATTGTCACCGGCACGCAAGCCCAAGGCACATTAATCACTCTGTTGGTCGGCGCGCTGGTGGCGGCTGCGCTGATATCCTTTGCGACCGCAAGCCAGACGGCGGCAACTATGGCGCAAGTCCTCGCCGACCTTCGTCAGCGGGTCTACGCCCACGTCCAGAACCTTCCGATCGGCTTCCACGACCACCGCGGGAAGGGCGATACGCTGGCGCTGATGACCTTCGAGATCGCCGGGTTGAGCGATTTCCTGACCGGCACCCTGGTCACGATCCCTGCAAAACTTCTCACCACTTTCGGTGCAGTGGTCCTGATGTTCCGGATCGACCCCAAATTGGCGCTGATCGTACCGCTGCTGGTTCCGGCCTTTTACCTGATCCTCAAGATCGTCGGCTGGCGCTTGCGCGGCCTCGCCATCGCGCTTCAGCTGAGGGAGGCGGGGGTCGTCGTGGCGGCCGAGGAGATGCTCGAAATGCTCCCAGCGACCAAGGCCTTCACGCGCGAGGCCGCGGAGGCCGAACGCTATCGCGGGGAGGTTGTCGAAGCGTCCCGACTGCGCCGCCGCCAGGGGCAGATCATCGCCGTGATCGAGCCGCTGATCGGGCTTATGGCAGCGCTTGCGGCAATCGTCGTTCTGCTTCTTGCAGGGAGCAGCGTCGGTGCCGGGCACCTGTCCCCGCCGCAGCTGTTCAGCTTCATCTTCTACGCCACATTGCTGACCCGCCCGGTCGGCGGGCTGGCCCATGTCTATGGCGAAATCCAGACCGCTCGGGGCACGCTTGGCCGGCTCCAGTCGGTCTTCGCCGAGCCCACGGAGGCGGTTTCACAGTCGGACTCGCGGTCCACCCGGGCCATTGGCGCTATCCGCTTCGACGCGGTGCATTTCGCTTATCCCGAGCGTGACCAGGTGCTCAAGGGCCTGACCCTCGACATTGCCGCCGGTGAGACAGTTGCGCTGGTCGGTCCCAATGGCGTTGGCAAGACCGCGCTGATCAACCTCCTGATGCGCTTTTATACGCCGCAGAGCGGGACAATCCTGCTCGACGGTCGCGACATCGCGGATATGCCGATTGCCGATGTCCGGCGGCAAATCGGCCTGGTCCCGCAAGCGCCACTGCTGTTCAACGCCACGATCCGCGACAATATCGCCTTTGGCGCCGAAGCGGCTACCGATCGGCAAGTGAACGCAGCCGCTCGGCTCGCCCAGGCATCGGGTTTCATCGCCACGTTGCCCGAAGGAATGGAGACGGTCATCGGCGATCGCGGCGTGCGCCTGTCGGGCGGCCAGAAGCAGCGCATCGCGCTCGCCCGGGCACTGCTCAAGGACCCGCCGATTCTGGTCTTCGATGAAGCCACGTCGATGTTCGACGACGAAGGCGAACATGCCTTTATCGAGGCGTGCGGAGAGGCCCTTGGCGGGCGAACGGTGATCCTCGTCACCCATCGGCCCGCGACCCTCGCTCTGGCCGATCGGATCGTCACGCTGGAAGATGGAGCCGTGCGGCCGGACGAAGCCGGGACGGCGGAACCAACTCTCGGGTCGAGCTAGTCCAAAGCGGACTGAAGTCTAAGACCTCGTTAACCGCCGTCGTCGATGATGTTGCCCTCACCAAATGGAGGGTAATGTGAAAAAACTTCGTATCGTTATCGCGGCAACGGCATTGGCCATGTCGACCCACGCTTATGCCATGCCGCCCCAGGTTCCGGGGATCTGGTACAGCATGATGGACTGGGTGGTCGACGTCGTCAGCGGCAGTCGTCACTGCAGCAACGCTTTCGATCAATATTGCATTTGAGGTCGCCGCCCCGTCCTCTCGTTCCTTAACCTGGACGATGACGTTCGTCCGCTCCTAGCTTAACAGCGCCCGGACCTGGCGCACCAACTCACCCGCAGCAAAGCCCGCGCCGGGCCGCAGCAGAAGCTGCGAGCCATGGATCGCGGCAGTACCAAGAAACCGGTCGGTCGGCTCGACCGGCTCGTCGCGGCCGACAATCTCGGCCAAGGCGAGTCGGAAGAGCCGGTCGCTCGTCCGGCTGTTCTTCAACTGCCGGGCCAAGGGCTTGTTGAGCTTCAGGGTGCCATAGAAATGGTCGGCTAGGAGCAGCGCCTGGTCCGCCGCCCGGCCCGCGCCAAGTTCCTGTGAGCGGCGGTAAATTGGCTCGATTGCCCCCTCGCCCAGGCGATGGATGAAGGCCGCGAAATCGGTGATCCATTTTAGTCGGAACCAGGCGCTCGAGGCGCCGTGGACGGCGAGATAGGAAAACAGCTCCTCATCGGCCAGGGTCGGCAAAGTCAAACCGCCGAAGATTGGGACCTCCTGGGTTGGCGAACCCAATCCGATCGACGGGATCATGCGCGGATTGTCGGCGAGGCGGGTGTGCAGATCGACTTGCAGCCCGGGCTTCGACCAGGTCGATTCCTTGCGCTGTTCGTGCCAGGTTCGAAGCCGGGCCATGGTTGACGAACCCGCCGGACTTTGCAGTCGGTAACCGCGCTCCCGAAGCAAGCCGGCGACCTGTTCGAGCTGCTCTGCAGCGACCAGCAGATCGATGTCGATCGAGGCCTTGACCGCGGCGTTGGGATAAGCGCGTGCGCCAAGCGCCAGTCCCTTGACCAGCAATGCGGGCACTTGCACCGACCGGGCAAGGGCAAGCAACTCCAGTGCTTCGACCGCGGCCCGCAAATTCGTCGACGCGAGTGCAATTGCCTCGCTGGAAATTGCTTCCGCGACATCTGGCGGAATTGCGGTCGCAGTCTTCGACAGGCAGTTCCAGACCAACCCCTGAACCCGATGGAAGCGGATGAGCCGGAGAAACAAGGGCCAATCGAATCCTGGTGGAATTTCAAGCTCGGCGGGCACGCCTCCCGCGAAGGTCCACCGGCAGCATCGCACGACCAGAGCGAATTCGGGAGCGCCATCAAATTGCCATGGGTCATCTTCGTTCGACTTTGCCAGCGCCTCAGTGGCAGCCTTTGGAAAGCCCGCATCCGCGCGCTCTGTGTCCAAATGCAGTTGGCCAACCAATTCTTCGACGAGCGCTTTGGCTGACAGCTGGTCAAGAAGGGTCCCCAATTCGGCGGCGCAGCGGTCGGCGGGCACGTCATATTTGGCGATTAGGGCATCGCGGAGTTGAGCGAAGGTCCTCGGCTGTTCCAGGTTTCGCCACACCGATGCCGCTATTGCATTAAGTTCGAAAATCATCCCTGATTCGCGATCGAGCGCGACCAAGATGTCGCCAATCTCGGTCGCGATAATCTTGCTCGTTCGACTGTAGACTGTGTCCGGCACCAACGTGCACCTACCTTATTCGTCCCGTTTTCCCATCCCGTGAAACAAGTGCCCGGAGCTGGCGCGGCGCTTCCTAGGTCTCGTTCCGGCCCTCGATATAATTGATGAACCGCGCCGTCAGCAGCCCCCGCGGAATCGCCAGGTTTCTCGGATAGACCACCTGCGGGTCGATCGGGGTCTCGTCCGGCCAGTCCTCAAGTGCGGCACGAAGGCGGGGGATGTCGATCGTCGCGGCGACCCGTTCATTGTCCGAAAGGCGGTCGAGCTCAGCGATATAATCCTTTCGGCGGCGGCCCATGCGCAGGTGCCAATCCGCATCCCAGCGCCCGTTGCGGCGGTTGTTTCGCTGCTCATCCGGCATGATGCCCTTG
Source organism: Sphingomicrobium sp. (assembly GCA_039929465.1). Taxonomy (GTDB): domain Bacteria; phylum Pseudomonadota; class Alphaproteobacteria; order Sphingomonadales; family Sphingomonadaceae; genus Sphingomicrobium. Next base: position 4,030 of record JBDSRE010000146.1, read on the forward strand.
GCCATTTCCTTCGCCAACCAGCGGGATTCCCCGTCGCGCATGAACATTTCGACGGGCAGGCCGAAGCAGAACTCCACGAACGGGCGGTAAGCGGTCGGGTCGCGCAGGGCGACGCCGTACATCAGTTCGAAGGCCTGATAGACTTCGGACCCCTCGGCATCGTCGGTTGCGAACAGCATCTTCTGGGCATGGCGGCGGTTGCGCGGCTGATAGCGTTCAAGCTCAGGCCCGGCTTCGGCGACCCGCCGGTTGGCCCCGCTGCTGATGCGATATTCCCGGGTCAGCGGTCGAAGCAATTCCAGAAGCGGCTGGTCATTGGGTTTTGCGATCCGTCGCGCAAGGCGCCAGACGGGATCGGGAAACAGCGGCAGAACCGAACGGAGCAGAAACCGCGCGATGACCGACCTGCTGTCTTTCTTGTTGCGAGTCAGCATACGCCATAACTGGCGCCATCTGCCGGTTAAGAAATACTCAACATAACCCCAGTCGCCGGTGTCGCTGAACGTGTAATTGCCCCATTCGGCGAGGAGCAACAGGTCGCAACGCTCGGCCGAAGCGCCCGCCAACAAGCCGTGGAACACATACATGTTGCACAGCCCTGACGGGGCGCCGCTCATCAAATGGAAGAACTCATTCCAGCGATGGTCGTGCTCATATCCTTCATTCGCGGTGAAATGCGGATCTAGTCCGGGGTGCATGGCCGCGAAAGCTTCGACGAACGGGCGTTCATCGCCCATGCAATAGGGCTCGTCGCGGCCATCAAATCCTGCTTCCGGATGAAAGGTAAAGGTCGGCAGTCTCTGACCGGGCGGCAATGCGGCGAGCGCGCGCACCGCCACCTGCGGCGAGTCGAGCCCCGCTGACAGAGTCGAAGCGGGTTTCTCGAACCCGCTCATACAGGCGCGGATACCTTCGTCGAGCAGTTCGCCGGCGCGGGCGATCGTGTCGGCAGTGCTGACTTTCCCGGCATCGGGAAGAGAAAACAGATCGTACACCTCGCGTAATTGACGCAATTGTCCCGGCCGTAGTTCGACGATCGACCCCAAGGGCACTCTGGAGATCCCTTCGAACCAGCTGACCTCTGGGTCGACGAAATGGACCATCGCGCTGTCGGCGACCCGGTTCTCGTTCAACCGCTGTTCGACCCCCGCCGCGAACAATGCCCTGGGCAAGGAAGCGGCGGCGGCAAGGTCGTGATCGTGAAAATAGTGCAGCGGGGGCGCTCGAAGCGGGCTTCGAGAGAGGCGCAAGGTTAAGCCTTCCGGCTCGGCGATGGCCGCGCAATATTCGCCGACAATATGGTTCTCGGCGTCGTCGCCCCAGCGCTCGACCGCGAGTCCATAGAGGTGGGCGAGGTCGCCGGCGAGGCTTCCCAGTTCCTGCGCTACGCCAGCGATATTGTCCCAATGGCCATGGAACATGACAATCTTGCCGCTATCCAGCACCGCTGGGCGCCATGCGCGAGATTGCGCTTTGGTTGAGCGCAAAGGACGATAGGAACAGTGGAGACCGCCCAGGCAGGCCGCGCCAGCGTGGCCACCGATTCCGGCACAGAGGGAGGCAGCTAGCCGATCGGCCAATCCCTCCGCGCCAGTTCGAGCGGCATCAGCCCATGGCCAAGCGAGGGAAAGCATATCGAATCAGTAAGGAGAATATACGGAACCGAACGCCACCCGACGGGTAAGCGCATTCGGCACACTGAATTTGACGTCAGCTCTTGGTATTGACGGCCTGCGTCTTTACGGTTTCTTTCCCAGCGACATCATTGATTAGCCCAAGGCGCTCGATCTGAGGCTTGGTCCATGCCTTGCGATTGGTATCTGCCTTGGTCACGCTTGACTCCTGAGGAAAGGATCCGTGCGGGCAATCTCTCCCCGCGAATTACCTAAATGCTTAAATTCGGAGGCATTTGCAACCAAATAAAGAAGTCGGGCCGCAAAGATGTGCTCGCGCATGGAAATTTACCTGCCGAGCCGCAAAGTTTCGACAAATGGTCCAGGCAGGTTGCCAATGATTTTTCGGTCGCTGATCTCAACCCAGGCGTGAAGGCGGTCGGCGGATCCGCGCCATTCCGCGGGCCGGACCGCAAACACCAGCGCGTGGCCGATGCCTTGCCGCCGCAACATCCAGCTCAGTGCCACCGCCCGGGGAAGGCATTTGGTAGCGAATGGCAGGCGCTGCGCCGCCCGTTCGACGAACGATGCCCAGCGCCGCGCCTGGGTCTCGCTATCTCGATCGCCCGAAAAATCGCGCTCGCGCCCGGCGCCAAAGCCGAGGCTATCGCGCCAGCGCTCGAACGGCACCACCGCGACCACCAGGCGAGCCAGGCACAGTGCCGACATAGCGGTGGCTGTGCCGCCGCGGCCGCGCCATTTCTCAAGCGCAGTCAAGAAGTCCCGATTCGGTCAGCCGAACGAGAAAATCGTCGAGGTCCGAAGCGATTACTTGGGGGTCGCCGGCAAATTGGTTGAAAAGCTCGGCCGACAGCGCATCCCGATCCCGCTTGCCATCGATCAGGCACCAAGCCGCCGCAGCGGTCCCGGACAGCGCAAAAAACTCACCATTGTCGAGGCGCATGATGACGATTTCGTCGTCGATGCCGGTTTCGG
>JBDSRE010000147.1:0-4793 GCA_039929465.1 Sphingomicrobium sp.
GCGGCATTGCCCTCGGTCACTTCGCCCGACACCGGCGCATAGACGTCCGACGCGGCCTTGACCGATTCCACGACTGCAGCTTCCTCGCCCTTCTTGATCTGGCGTCCGGCAGCGGGAACTTCGGCGAAAACGATATCGCCGAGCGCTTCCTGCGCATGATCCGAAATCCCGACCGTGGCGGTGGCGCCTTCGACACGGACCCATTCATGGTCCTTGGTGAAATACAGGCTCATTGCTTCAGGCTCCTGGCTTGCGGTGATAGCGGTGAGGGACAAACGGCATCGCGGTGACGGCCGCTTCGAACAACTTGCCGCGCTGCTCGAGTTTGAGGGCGGTGCCCTCACCCGCCAGTCCGACCGCGACATAGCCCATCGCGATAGGCCGTCCGAGCGAGGGTGAATGGCCACCGCTGGTGATGCGACCGACTTCATTGCCTTCGCCGTCGAGGATCAGCGCCCCTTCGCGTACCGGCTGGCGGCCCTCGACATTAAGCCCGACTCGCTTCTGCACCGGCCCAGCCTCGATCTCGCCGATGATCCGCGCAGCCCCGGGGAAGCCGCCATCGGCCCGGCGGCGCTTGTTGATGGCGAAATTGAGACCCGCCATGACCGGCGTTGTCGTCCGGTCAATGTCGTGGCCGTAAAGCGGGAGGCCCGCCTCGAGCCGCAAGGAATCGCGCGCGCCAAGCCCGATCGGCCTGGCCAGGGGATCGCCGAGGATCGCGTCGGCCAGCGCCGCGGCGCCCTGCTCTGGAACCGAAATTTCGAACCCGTCCTCGCCGGTATAGCCCGAGCGGCTGATCCACAGGGTCTGGCCGAGGGCGTGGAAAGCGCGGCCTTCCATGAAGGTCAATTCGCTGACGCCGGGGACGATCGCCTCGAGCACCTCGGCCGCCTTGGGACCCTGGAGCGCGAGCAAGGCCTGCTCTTTCATGTGATCGACGACGATCTCACGCTGCAGGCGCTCTTCGAGTATTTCGATATCGCCGGTCTTGGTGGCGCCATTGACGACGACGTAGAAATCTTCGCCGCGGCGGGTGGCCATCAAATCGTCGATAATCCCGCCATCGTCGGCCAAGAGCAGCGAATATTTGAGTTTCATGTCCTTTTGCGCGGCGAAATCGCCAGGCATCAGGGTCTCGAGCGCCCGGTCGGCGTCTTTGCCGTGGACCAGCAGCTGGCCCATGTGGCTGACGTCGAACAGGCCGGCATGCTCGCGCACCCACAAATGTTCGGCCATGATGCCTTCATATTGGACCGGCATGTCATAGCCGGCGAAGGGCACCATGCGGGCGCCATGGTCGCGGTGCCACCGGTCGAGCGGCAGGCTGGCTTGCACTTGTTCGGTTTCGCCCATGGTGACAGCCCTTCTGATGCGACAACGACGATCACCCGCGAGCGCGGCCGACCGGCTTTCCGCCCCCGTCTGTCGCTAGAACCTGAGAGCTTTCCCCCGGGGATCGATCCCGAGGTTACCCCTTCGGCGGCTCGCGTCGCCAGGCGAAGCGGGCACTTTCCAGACTGTCAGACAGGCGCGGTCCGTGGGCCTGAGAGATTCCGGGGGCGGTTGCTCCTTCGGCGCCGGCCGCTCCCATGAAGGAAGCGGACGAACTCTCCCGCGCTGCCTTTCCGACGGCACAGCCATCGGTGACAAGGGTAAGCCTTGGCTGCCCCGCGCGCGCAAGTCAATTAGGCCCTTGCAGCGCACCCCTAGCGCGTGGCGTTGTAACGCAATTGCTCTTCGGTCAGCTGGAAGCCAACCAGATGTTCGAAGGTCGCTTTGGCGACCGCGCTGCGAATTGCAGGATCGCTCAGCGGGTCGATGGCGGCGTCGGCGGCGCCAGGCTTGCGCGGGCGAGTCAATTCGCGGCGTACCGAATCGGGTAGGCTTGCAGCAGCGAGGCTGACTCTGACCGACGCCTGGACCTGGGCAGAAGCCCGGCTTTGTCCCGCTGGAAAGCTCAACACCACTTGCCCGATTTGCTTCGCGGCAACCGTGTCACCTCCCTGGAGCACGACATCGAAATAGGGCAGCACGACCTGGCGAGCGGCACTTGCGTCCGTGCGCGAGCCGAGCACGAGGAAATTCGCGGTCGAAACCAGTTCGGTCCCCGAATTGGCGCAAGTGGCGCGGACCTGGGTGATGCTTGCAGTGACGTCGATGGCGCGCGAATCCGCCGGACCCCCCGGCCCGAACGAGGTGATGTCGCCTGTTGCGGCAGGAACTCCGGCCACCGGACAGGCATTGCGAACGGCATAAACGCCCTGCTCCTCCGCGGACAGGTCGCCCGCAGTGCGGCAAGCGCTAAGCAGGATCAGGGGCAAGAAAGCGGCAAGACGGAGATTCACTGGCGGACGGTCCTTCGAGCTGTAGGCGACGAATATGCCGCTGCGTCGTAGCTAGGCCCTACCAAGGCTGCAAGCGATGCCTTACATCGCCCAGTAATGACAACACGCCCACCACTCACCGTGCTGATTGCCGCGCCGCGCGGCTTTTGCGCCGGTGTCGACCGCGCCATCCAGATCGTCGAACTGGCGCTCGAACGGTTCGGTGCGCCGGTTTATGTGCGCCACGAAATTGTCCACAACCGCTTCGTCGTCGACCGGCTGGCTGCAATTGGCGCGGTGTTCGTCGACGAACTCGACCAGGTCCCCGACGACCGGCCGGTAGTGTTTTCCGCCCACGGGGTGCCCAAATCGGTTCCCGCCGCTGCACAGGATCGCGGACTCGCCTTTGTCGACGCCACTTGCCCCTTGGTTTCCAAGGTCCACCGCCAGGCCGAACGATTGAGCGCCGAGGGACGACACATATTGTTCATCGGCCACGGCGGGCATCCAGAAGTGATCGGCACCTTTGGCCAGGTCCCGGCCGGCTCGATCACGCTGATCGAGACTTTGGCTGATGTTGCGGCGCTCGCTGTCGCAGACCCCGGCAACCTGGCCTTCCTCACCCAGACCACCTTGTCGGTCGACGATACCGCTGCGATCGTCGCCGCATTGAAAGCGCGTTTTCCCGACATCAAGACCCAGCGCAGCGAGGACATTTGTTACGCCACCTCCAACCGCCAAGCGGCGGTCAAACAGATCGCCGGGACATGTCAGCGGATGTTGGTCATCGGCGCCCCCAATAGCAGCAATTCGCTGCGGCTTGCTGAAGTCGCGACGCGAATGGGCTGCCCGGCGCGGCTGATCGAGCGCGCCGCCGACATCGACTGGGACTGGTTCGGACAGCCCGATGTAGCGGGGGTTACAGCCGGTGCCTCCGCGCCCGAAGTGCTGGTCCGCGAGGTGGTCGACGCGCTACGTACGCGCTTTGCGGTGACCGAGACCCAAGTCGATCACACGCCCGAGCGCATGGTCTTCAAGCTGCCGCGCGAGCTGGTCGACCAGCCGGCGTGACCGACCTCCCGCCGGTCGACCTGTTCACCGACGGCGCCTGCCGCGGTAATCCCGGGCCGGGCGGATGGGCGGTGCTCTTGCGGATGGGCGCGAAGGAGCGAGAAATCGCCGGCGGAGAAACCCCGACGACCAATAACCGAATGGAACTCAAGGCGGCGATCGAGGGGCTGAACGCCTTGAAACGCCCGTGCCGAGTCGCGATCCACACCGACAGCACCTACGTTCGCGACGGAATCACCCGCTGGATCCACGGCTGGCTCAAGAACGGCTGGCGAACCGCCAATCGCAAGCCGGTCAAGAACGCCGACCTCTGGCAATTATTGCTCGATGCGGTCGAACCCCACAGAATCGACTGGCACTGGGTCAAGGGCCATAGCGGCCATCCCGAAAATGATCGGGTCGATGCCCTCGCCTGCGCCGAGGCGGACAAGCTTCGCTAAGGCCATTCATCGCCGCCCGAAGATTGGAAACGAGATGGCGAAAAAATTTTCGGATCAAGCGCTTGGAGATCGTCCGGCAGGACCGCCTTGAGCAGCAGCGCCGCGCTCAGTGCAGCCGCCGCGGGCGCACTCTGGATACCGAATCCACCCTGCCCAGCGCACCAGAAAAAGGCCTCGGCGGCGGGATCGAAACCGTAGACCGGAAGGCGGTCGGGGGCGAAGGTGCGTAGCCCCGCCCAGCTGCGCTCGACCCGCTCGACAGGCCAGTCGACCACGCTTTGGAAACGGCGAATCGCGGTCGCGATGTCGATTTCCTCGGGCGCGCAATCGCATGGCTCACTGGCGATTTCGTCGTGCGGGCTGAGCCAGATCGAGCGGTCCCCCTCGCCCTTGAAATAAAATTGGCCGTCCGAATCGACAATTAGTGGCAGCGCGGCGAGCCCGCTTTTCCGAACCCGAAGCTGGACCATGGTCCGGCGATAAGCGCCAAGGCCGATACGCTTGACCCCGCACAAGTCCGCGAGCTGGTCGGCCCAGGCCCCGGCGGCATTGACCACAACGCCGCAACTCAGGCGCGACCCATCGGCAAATGCGATCCGCCACGATCCGCTCGCATGCTCAGCACCAACCACCCTCGCTGATGTGCGCACGTCGCCGCCGTGGCGCTTGAACTGGCGGAGATAGACCGCGTGGAGACGGGCGACGTCGATGTCGGCGCAACCCGGTTCGATCAATCCCCGCACCCATTCCGGCCGAAGGCCGGGCACCCGCTGCTCGAGCGCCGCTCGGTCGAGGCGCTCGGCGGAGACCCCGGCGGGGAGTTCGGGCCATTCGCCCCGCGACAGATGGATCGCTCCGCGGGGCCTGAGGAAGCTGCGCTCGGCGAAATCGGGCGGCGGGTTGCTGAGCGTCGGCTTTGAAGCGGCGTTGAGCCGAGCGACTTCCGGCCCGCCGT
>JBDSRE010000148.1:0-5574 GCA_039929465.1 Sphingomicrobium sp.
CGAGGAAGCGATTGGAGGCGCCGGCGGCCTCGGCGATTTCCTTGCGCCCCATGGCGGTGAGCTGATCGACTTTCTTGCCGAATTCCGGACTGTTGCTGTCGAGCGCCGCCAGCTCCTCGACGAACGCCGAAACGCGCTTATCGAGCTCGCTCACTTCCTCGCTCTTCAGCGGGACCAGGCCGGCGGCCTCGGCCGGCTCGATCGCTTGCAGCGCCTCGGGCGGATCAAGCTTCAGTTTGGTCTTCGTCGAGGTCTCGGAATTTACCTCGCTGGCGGGGCTTTCGGCCATTGCTAGAGTTCCTTTCATCGCCGCCTGACGGCATAAGGCGACAAGTGGATTGGCGCCGCCACGCGCGCAAGCGCTTTCCTGCTGTATTATAATCACAATACAGGCCCGTTCAAGCCTTCCCACTGACCGATCGTTAACCATCCGCTTCAACGCTTCGCTCACCTTGTCGTGGGTAAGAGAAGGCCGGAATGGCTCGAAAAGCGGATATCGTTCGATGATTGCATTCTTCAAGCGGCTGATGCGTGATCCCCGGGGCAATGCGCTTCTCATCGCTGGCGCCGCATTGCCGGTGGTGATCGGCGCTGCCGGACTTGCCACCGACAGCACGCAATGGGTATTGTGGAAGCGCCAGCTCCAGCGCGCCGCCGATTCGGGCGCGCTCGCCGGTGCTTATGCCAAATCGCAAAGCGACAGCGCCTCGAGCGCGGTTAGCGCCGACCTGGTCAATAACAACCAGGCCAAGAACCTGTCGGGGATCAGCCTCTCGACCGGCTATCCGCAGGTGACCTATCCGACCTCGTCGAGCTGGAGCTACGGGGTCAAGGTGACCTTGGCGATGACGAAGCGGCTGAGCTTCTCTTCATTGTTCATGACCAACCCCCCGACGATCACCGCAACTGCGACCGCGGCCTTGGTCGACAAGGGCGAATATTGCGTGGTCGCGCTTGAAAAAACGACCGCCACCGGAATCACCATTGGCGGCAACACCAATACCAGCCTGGGCTGCGGTGCGATCAGCAATTCGCGCAACCAAAACAGCGCGGTCGCGGCAAACGGCTCAAGTTACAGCTTCATTGCCGACCCGGTGGCGGCGGTTGGCGGACTGCCCGGCGCGATCACTGGCGTGACCACCTTGCGCCCGTTTCACACGCCGATGATCGACCCCTACGCCAACAAATTCTCTACGGCGGTTCCACCGGGGATGCCGTGCAAGACGTTCAATCAGCACGCCAGCAACGGCAACACCAATCCCAAGACGCTCACCCCAGGCTGTTTCACCAGTTTCAACCCCAACGGCAACACGACTTATAACCTGCAGCCCGGCGTCTATTATCTCAATAACACCGATTTCCAGCTTAACGGCAATGACTCGCTGAGAGGCACGGGTGTCACCATCGTTCTCACCGGCACCGCCCCCGGGAGCGTCAAGGTCAACGGGAATTCGACGGTTGATCTGTCGGCCCCGACGAGTTCCAGTTGCGGAGTCGATAGCGCCGGTTCGAATTCGTGCACTTATGAGAAAATGCTGTTCATTCAGGCGGCCAATGCGTCGAGCAACAACGGCAATACGATCAACGGGACAAACACGTCGAATTACGATGGCGCGGTGTATTTCCCCAATGGTCAGGTCAGCTTCACCGGCAACACCGCGGATATGACCAAATGCGCCATGGTGGTCGCCCGGCAAGTCGTGTTCAGCGGCAATTCGAACCTTCAGAACAACACTACTGGATGCAAGGCCAACACCAAGGCCCCGGGCAAGGAAGTGAGACTGGTCGCATGACCGCGCTTTCTCGCCTCGCCCGCGATGAACGCGGAAATTCGTTCGTTGAAATGGCGCTTGCTGCACCTCTGTTTGCAGCGCTTCTGGTCGGAACGGTCGATATCAGCCGCGCCTACGCCGCGCGCATCGAGCTTGAACAGGCGGCCCAGCGGGCTACCGAAAAGGTTCAGGCGTCGATTTATGTTGAAACGGACAATGCAACTCTCAAGACCGAGGCCGAAACCGCCGCAGGTAGCGGCAGCACGGCCACCGTCACGAGCTGGCTGCAGTGCGGCTCGAGCGCCTCGAAGCTCTCATACAGCGGCACTTGCGCGGATGGCGAAACGCTCGCGCGCTATGTCCAGGTCGGAATCACCAAAAGCTACACGCCGCTCTTCAGCGCGCGAATTTTCGCCAACAAAAACAGCAATGGCACCGTTCCCCTGACCGGCAAATCAGGAGTGCGGGTGCAATGACCGAGCGAAGAATGGTCCGCGATCAGAGTGGATCGGCGAGCATCGAATTCGCCGTGGCGGTGCCGGTGCTGATCTCGCTGATCTGGGGCATTTTTCAGATCAGTTTGTTGCTCGAAGCCGGGGCTGGGGTGCAAAATGCGCTCGGTCAGGCGGCGCGCTACGCGACCATCTATCCAACGCCTTCCGATACCGAGATCCAGGCCAAGATTTCGTCGAGCAAGTTTGGCGTCGCCAATGGCACCTGGAGCACGCCGACGATCACTACCGATTCGTCCGGCTACAAAACGATCAGTGCCAGCTATTCGCAGCCGACCGACTTCCTGTTTTTCCAGGGGCCGACCGTGACCTTGACCCGGTCGAAGCGCGTCTATCTCTCGATTTGGCCGTCAAAGCGCGGGCGTGACCGGTCTGCGTTTTTCAAAAAACGCAGCGATCGCCTGCTTGACTTCATCCGATTGAAGACGGTCGGCGAAAAGCCCGCTTTCAAGGCGCATCCGAGCGGTCACTTCCTCGCGTTGGCCCATGCGCAGAAGCTGCTGGGTCTGGCGCAGCGCCTCGGTCGGTTGAGCGAGCAAAGCCGCGACCACTTCCTCCAGCCGCTGCTCTAGCTGCCCGGCACTGGCGCGATGACTGGCGAGGCCGATGGCGAGCGCCTCGTCGGTTCCGAAGACTTCACCAAGCAACAGATAGCGCGCGGCCCGCCGGCGTCCGGCGAGCTCGGGCAAAAGTAGCGAGCTGGCGGCTTCGGGCACTAATCCAAGCTCGACGAATGGCAGTGAGAAGCGAGTTCCTTCCTCGGCCACAACAAGGTCGCAATGAAGCAACATGGTGGTGCCGATGCCAACGCAATTCCCGTGGACCGCGGCGACCAGCGGCGTGTCGCATTCGACCAGTGCGCGAAGCAGCCGCCAGACCGGGATTTCCTCGTCCATTTCGGGTGGCAAGGCAGTCATGAAATCGGCAAGATCGTTGCCTGCTGCGAAGTCGCGCCCGTCGCCGCGGATGGTGATCACCCGAACCGCCGGATCGCCGGCCGCGCTTTCGATTGCATCGGCCAGCGCAGCGTACATCGCGACGGTAATGGCGTTGCGCCGCTCGGGCCGGGCAAGGGTGATCGCCAACCGCTCGCCGCTGCGCTCAACCAAGACATGTTCGCTCATGATCAATCGGCCTTTCGAATCGGATGACGGCGCGCTCGGCACCGGCTATCCCTGCCGGTCCCATCCTCCAAAGCCGGGGCGCGCGCAAATCCAATGAAATTCTTCGCCGACACTGCCGACATCGCCGACATCCGCGAACTCGCCTCGAGCGGGCTCCTCGATGGAGTCACCACCAACCCCTCGCTGATCAAGAAATCGGCGCGTGATTTCATCGATGTGGTGAGCGAGATTGCCGGTATCGTCGCGGGTCCGGTCTCGGCCGAGGTCGTCGCCACCGACTATGAGGGCATGATCAAGCAAGCCGAGCGGCTGCGCAAGATCGCCGACAATATTGTGATCAAGGTGCCGCTAACTGCGGCTGGCCTCAAAACCTGCAAGGCGCTGAGCGGGGAGGGGACGATGGTCAATGTCACCTTATGCTTCTCTGCCAGTCAGGCGCTGCTCGCGGCCAAGGCTGGAGCGAGCTTCATTTCGCCGTTCGTTGGCCGGCTTGACGATATCGGCCAGTCAGGGATGGAGCTGATCTCCGACATTCGGCTGATCTACGACAATTATGATTTTGCCACCGAGATCTTGGTCGCCAGCGTGCGCAGTCCGATCCACATCCTTGAAGCGGCAAAAATCGGCGCCGACGTGATCACCGCGCCGCCGGCGGTGATCTGGCAATTGTTCAAGCACCCGCTGACCGATTCGGGACTGGAAAGTTTTCTCACGGATTGGCAGTCGACCGGGCAGAAGATCGCCTGAATCGCGCGATTTAAGATATTAACTTATCGGCAACCGTGAGCGGTAAAAGTTTCCTAACAACTTGCCTCCTAAAAGAAACGCAACCTGCGAGTGGATCTGCAGGTGGAGGCCTCGCCTCATGTGGAACCAAGGAGCAAGACCATGATCAAGTTCATCAAACTCATTCGCAACCAAGAGGGCGCGACCGCCATCGAATATGGCCTGATTGCGGCTCTCATCGCCGTTGCGGCGATTGGCGCGATGACCAGCATCGGCACCAAGCTGAGCGGTACGTTCAACAACGTTTCGACTGCGCTCTAAGCCTTTTCGGGCTTGGACGACGCGAGCGGCGGTGCCGAAAGGCGCCGCCGCTTTGCGTTTGAGCGTTTATCCGACCCTTTTTTGGCTGCAAATGCAAACGCGCTTCCAATCGCGCCGTCGCTTCGATCCGCCAAGCCGAGCTCGCTGTGATATTGTTGCGGTTCCTAGGCTGAAGCCTTGCCGCTATCATCTCCCGGTGGCTGACGAAACCAAGGGACGGAGCGAGAGCGATCGGCATCCGGCGCATGACCTGGCCGGGCGCTGGGCCGTCTACCTCCAGCACGACCGCCGGCGCTCGAAGCACACCGTTCGCGCTTATGCCGCGACCGCGCATCGGCTGATCGATTTTCTCGGCGGCCATCGCGGCGGCGCAATTCGCGGCGAGGCATTGCTGAGTTTGGCCTCGACCGATCTCCGCGCTTTCCTCGCCAGCCGCCGCGCCGAGGGACTTGGAGCGGCCTCGGCGGCGCGCGAGCTGTCAGGAGTGCGCGCCTTCCTCAACTATGCGGCGGAAATCGCCGGCACCAACGCCCAATTGCCGCGAACACGGGCTCCCAAGCGTCCGCGCACCTTGCCGCGGCCTGCAGCGCCCGAAGATGCGATCAATCTGGCGGAGGACGCCAAGGAGGCGGCAAGCGAACCGTGGATCGGTGCCCGCGATCTCGCCATCCTCTTGTTGCTTTACGGTGCCGGATTGCGTGTCGCGGAGGCCCTATCGCTGACCGCGCGCGACCTGCCCATCGGAGCGACTCTGCGAGTGACCGGCAAACGGGCCAAGACTCGAGTCGTACCGGTGGTTCCGGCGGTCAAGCAAGCAATCGAGCAATATACCACAGCTTGCCCCTATCCGCTGATCGCCGACACGCCGCTATTTCTCGGCGCACGCGGAGGGCCGTTAAACCCTGATATCGTCCGCCGAGTGGTTGCAGCCGCGCGCCGCCGGCTGGGCCTTCCCGAAAGCCTCACGCCGCATGCCTTGCGCCACAGCTTCGCCACCCACCTCCTGGCCCGCGGAGCCGATCTGCGCGCGCTCCAGGAGCTACTCGGTCACGCCAGCCTGTCGTCGACGCAAATCTATACCGAGGTCGATGCCGCGCGTCTGCTCGACGTTTATCGCCA
>JBDSRE010000149.1:0-4167 GCA_039929465.1 Sphingomicrobium sp.
GGTCGCTTTCATGTCTGTTCCTCAAGCCCGGCACAGCCGCGACTTCGCCGCCAAGTATTCAACTGGTCGGTTTCGCGGGGCGAACTGCCGTTACCGGCCAAGTCGGCGACCGGGAAATAATGGATGATCACCCTGACCTGCTCTTCGCGTAGGCGGAACGATGGTCGCCGAGCCTCGTTCCCCAATTGTGACATGCACCGGCTTCGGGGCAACCCTAAGGCGCGCGCATGGTCCGTAAGTACCATCACACGGGAGAATTTGAGCGATGCGTTATTCCCTTCTCGCAATGACCCTTGCAAGCACTGCCGCACTCAGTGCCTGCGCCAACAACCCTGCAGTCGGCCGTAACGCCGCGATTGGCGGAGTGGGCGGCGCTGCTGTCGGCGCGGTCATCCCCGGCGTCAGCATCATCGAGGGTGCCGCGGTCGGCGCTGCGATCGGCGGCTTGTCGGGCGCGATCTGGTCTGACCAGAACAACGACGGTTATGTCGACGGCTACATGTACAACGGCCAATATTATGCGGGTCAGCCGCAGGGCTATGATTCCAACACCCGAAGCGTCCTTGGCGGCGCTCTTGGCGGAGCGGCCGGCGGAGCAGTGCTCGGCGGCGTTGCTGGAGCGTTGATCCCGGGCGTCAGCGTCCTTCAGGGCGCGGTCATCGGCGCTGCCGTCGGCGGGCTTGCCGGCGCGGTCTATGCCGACCGGAATAATGATGGCATGGCCGATGGTTACGTCTATAATGGCCAATATTATGCGGGCGCTCCGGCGGCCGCTCCGATGCCGATGCCCGCACCCAGCCCAAGGCGCAGTGGCGAGCGCGGCTAACGGCCTGGAGATCAAGTGAACCGATTGCGTAATTCGTCCACCGGACCCTCGACGTGGGCGCCGGTGAACAGAAATCGGAAAATGGGCGTCGCGGCGGGCTTATGGCTTGCCGCGGCGCCCATCGCTTTGGGGTTTGCAGCGCCAGCGATGGCGAAAAGCAGAGCTCCGGTGCAGCCGGCCCCGGTCGCAGTGCAGAAGCGCATTCTTGGCACTTCGATCGCCGATTTCTATGAGTCGCGTAATGATTACCCCTTGTGGCTCGCGCCGACGGCCGGAAGCGCCGCCCGAGACCTCGTCACGCTGTTGCAGAATGCCAAGGTCGACGGCCTCGACCCCAATGCCTACGGCCTCGATGCGATCAACCAGTCGCTTGCAGTCGTTGCCAAAGGCGAGCGTAAGGAAATTCTTCGCGCCGACCGGCTGCTGAGCCAGGCGTTCGTTGCCTATGTCGCCGACCTCAAACGCGATCCCGGACTCGGCACCCTCTACGTTGAGTACCAATTGCGCCCGGCACCGCCAAAAGCGCGTCTATTGCTTGAGGAAATTGCCCGCGCCTCCTCGCCATCGGCCTATCTCAAAAGCTTCGCGTGGATGAACCCGCTCTACATCGAACTTCGCAAAGCGCTGACCGACAGGACCTTTGACGGTGAGGAGCAGCGCGCGACCATCGCCCTCAATCTCGACCGTGCGCGAATCCTGCCGGCCGGCAAGCAGCGTTACATCCTCGTCAATGCCGCCGAACAGAAGCTGTTTACCTACGAAGACGGCAAGCAGCTCGACGAGATGCGAGTGGTGGTCGGAAAGCCCAAATATCCCACTCCAATGATGGTTGCGCTGGTGCGTTTCGCCGCGCTCAATCCCTATTGGTACGTGCCGCCCGACCTGGCCAGCGAGCGCATTGCGCCCAGTGCGGTCAAGCAGGGCCTGCCCTATCTCAAGCGGCTCGGTTATGAGGTGATGTCCGACTGGACCCAGGAAGCCTCGATTGTCGACCCCAAGACTATCGACTGGAAAGCGGTCGCAGCGGGCAAGACCGAAGTCTTCATTCGTCAGCAGCCGGGTCCGCATAATTCGATGGGGCGGATGAAGTTCATGTTCCCCAACGAAGCGGGCATCTACCTCCACGATAATCCCGAGCGCGAATTGTTCAGCGAGGCGTCGCGATTCTACAGCGGAGGCTGCGTCCGGCTCGAGGATGCATCGCGGCTTGGCCAGTGGCTGTTCGGCCGCGAGCTCCAGTGGGAGGGCGCGGCGACCGAGGAGCAGGTGCGGCTTGAACGCCCGGTGCCGCTGTACATCACCTATCTGACTGCAAGGCCCGATGGGAATGGCGGGATCGCCTTTTTCGACGACGTCTATAGCCGCGACAAGGAGCGTCTGGCGGCACTCGGTCTGTCTGGCGGAACGGTAGCGACGCGCTAGCCTAGAACCGCCCCCAGCGGGCCAGATAATCGAAATTGTATTCGATGGCACGTCCAGTGGCATCGCGTGCGGGAGCGAACCTCAGGCTGGCGCGAATGCGCTCACACACGGTCGCGTCAATTGCCAGATCGCCGCTCGATCGTATGATGGCACACTCGATAATCGTTCCCGCTGAAGAAATGACGATGTGCGCGGGGACTGCTCCACCCTCCCGGCGCATCGCCGACAAAATCGAATAATCGCGTCGCGAGAAATTGCGCATCAGCCGCGCCGGAGTGAAGCGCGAGGTGTCGCCGCTTCCGCCGCCGCCCGGCCCGGCTCCACTGCCGCCCGCACCGGTGCCGGTGCCGGTTAGCGCAGCGCCCGACGTTGAGGCGCTTCCGCTTGCCGCGACCGGCGCTGCAATGACTGGGCTTGGCGGTGGGAAGATCGACCTGGGCGCGACCACTTCGGTTGGATCGGCTTTCTTGGCCGCCGCGCCTTCCGCCATCGCGGCACGTTCGGGGTGATTGACTGGTTGCGCTTGGAGCGGCGGTGGCGGCGGGGCGATGTCGATGGTGGTCATATGCTCGACCGTTCGGCGGATGGTGGGGACGTTGAGGCCGACGATGATCGCTGCTCCGAGGACAAGGTGGATGAGGACGACCGCGACGATCGCTTTCCACCGGTCTTTCCAGTCAGCTGTCGCGTAGGTATTCATCGCCACCTCGTCTTGTCCCGGCAAACGCTCGGGAGCGCCGAAAGGGCTTGATCATTCGATGTCCTTGCGGACCGCGATCGAATTTCGGCATAACGGAGCGGAAGAAGGGGAAACGGGGGACCATGGACCAGGAACAACATCCGGCGGCGCGCTGGTTAATGCACATGGTCAAAATGGTCGGCGCGACGGTCATCTGCGCTGCGTTCGTCGTCATGCTGATGATTGCCACCGCCGAGCAGCAGGTCGTGTCGCGAATGACCGCTCAAGGCTTGAGCGGCGATTACGACCAGGCCCTGCTGATGCACGACTTGATCCCCAACGACCGGACGGCGTGGACAGTGCAAGACGACAAGGTCATCAGCGCCTTTAGCGGCATGGACGGGCTTCAGGCCTATGTCGGGAACCTGGTCTATGTGTCGCCGCCTTTGCTTCAACTGCTGACGACATTCGTCTCGGGATTGTTCGGCGCGCTGATGGTGACGCTGGTCCTGATCGTTTATCCAAGCAACCAGATCATGACCACCGCCGATGCCCGGCCGGTGACCCGGACATTCCTCGGTGGGCTAATCGCGCTGTGCGTCTACATCGTCCTTCTCGGCGGAACCGCGGTCCTTGGTTCGGGAAGTTCGCACGAGGGCGCCGGAAGCAATTACATGGCGTTTGCGGGGATCGGCATCCTTGCTGGAATGTTCTCCGATCGAGTCGCTGGGTGGCTGTCGAATCGGGCCGATGAATTCTTCAAGCAATAGGACGAAGGGGGTGCCGATGTTCGCTCGCTCTGGCTATCTCGCGGCGCTCGCGGCGTTGATCTCCGCTCCTGCCGCGACCCAGAACAACAGCCCGGCGTTAGGGCACGGCGCTCCGTGGCAGGCGGAAATCTATTCGACCTTCGATTTCGCTCCGGAGCGGCGGGCGGTCACCCCGGAGTGGGAGCTTGCGCACCGCTGCGGCGGGTCGCTGATCGCTCCGAACTGGGTGCTGACCGCGGCTCATTGCGTCAAACACAAGGATCTCGAAGCTGGCCGCCGGCTGCGTTTGGGAAGCCTCGATTTGATGGCAAAGCGCGGGGTCACCTATCGCATCGACCGTGTCGTTCGCCACTCGGCCTATGATGCCCGAACCAAATTTAACGACATCGCATTGGTGCACTTCGTGCCGGACTCCCGGACCGATACCGGCCGAGCGGTCAAGATGCTGCCGATCCGCCTTTACGGCAGCG
>JBDSRE010000150.1:0-11791 GCA_039929465.1 Sphingomicrobium sp.
ATCACGTCCCCGGCTACCAGCCGTTCGACGAGCGCTTCTGCTTCCTCTTCAACAGCTATTACGAAGGCGAGGGCGAGCGCCATGAGCGCGCCCGGCGAGGGATGATCAGCCGGCCCTCACTCGATGAGGTGCGCGAGTACCGCTACCATGTCGATGAAGCCCTCGAACGTTCCTTCCCGACGCTCGCCCCCGAGGCTCTGGAATTGATCGAGCTCGGAATCAATCACGAGCAGCAACACCAGGAATTGTTCCTCACCGACATCCTCGCCACATTTGCCGAAAACCCGCTCGAACCGGCTTATGGTGAACTTCCTCCGGTCGAGTGCCAAGCAATCGAGCCGCTGACCTTCCACCCGGGCCGAAACGGCGTGGTCGAGATCGGCGCCGACGCGAGTTGTTTCACCTTCGATTGCGAAGGGCCGCGCCACCGGGCGCTGCTTGCCCCTCATGCACTTGCGGGTCGCCGGGTGACCAACCGCGAATGGGCCGAATTCATCGCCGACGGCGGCTATCGGTCTGCTGCATTGTGGCTGTCCGAGGGTTGGGACTGGGTCCAGCGCGAGGGCATCACGGCGCCGCTCTACTGGGGGGACGACGAAACCGCCTTCACGCTAGCCGGGCGACGCCCGATCAACTGGGCGGCGCCGGTTTCTCACATCAGCTATTTCGAGGCCGATGCTTATGCCCAATGGGCCGAAGCGCGGCTCCCGACCGAAGCCGAATGGGAAGATTTCGCGTCATCCGCCGATGCTGCTTTGGGCCACCAGCTCGATCACGCCGGAGCGGTCGCGCCAATGGCCGGCGGTGGCATGTTCGGAGATACCTGGGAATGGACCCAGAGCGCGTATTCCTCCTACCCCGGATTCGTGCCGGCGGCGGGTGCGGTCGGCGAATATAACGGCAAATTCATGTGCGGCCAGTTCGTCCTCAAGGGCGCCAGCTGCGCCACCGCGCGCGGCCACAGCCGAGCCAGCTATCGCAATTTCTTCCCACCGGCGGCGCGCTGGCAATTCACCGGGGTGCGCCTTGCCCGAGACGCCTGAGACGCTTGAGCCGAATCAGCCAAGCATCGACGACCGCGCCGATCCGGCGTTTCGCGCCGATGTGCTGAAGGGTCTCGCCGAGCCCATCCCGGCAATCTCCGCGCGATGGCTCTACGACCGCCGCGGCAGCGAATTGTTCGATTCCATCACCCGCCTGCCGAGCTATTACCCCACTCGAATCGAAACCGCGCTGCTAGATCAGGTCCTGCCCGAGATCGCAGCGCTGGTTGCGCCGGGCGGGGCAGTGGTCGAATTCGGCGCTGGATCGCAGACCAAGACGCCGCTCCTACTCGTCGCGATCCACCCCAGAGCCTATGTCCCGATCGACATCAGCGGTGAATATCTCGAGGAAAGCGCGGCCGAAGTCGACGCCGACCATGCGCGGATCGCCGTCCACCCGGTGATCGCCGATTTCACCCGCGAGGTCGTGCTTCCGGAAGCGGTTGCGAACCTGCCCAAGCTCGGCTTCTTCCCCGGCTCGACCATCGGCAACTTTGTTCCTCCGAGCGCGACCGATCTGCTGCGTCATTTCCGCGACATCCTCGGCACTGGCTCCAAATTGCTGATCGGAATGGACCGAATCAAGCCAGTCGACCGGCTGATTGCCGCTTATGACGATCCCGAGGGCGTCACTGCCGAGTTCAACATGAACCTTCTCAGCCGAATCAACCGCGAGCTTGGCGCCACTATCCCGATCGACGCCTTCGCCCACGAAGCGCGCTGGAACGACATGCTGGCGCGGATCGAGATGCATTTGGTCGCGACCCGTGATGTCGAGTTCACGGTCGGGGACCAGCATTTCGGCTTCGCCAAGGGCAAGTCCATCCACACCGAAAACAGCCACAAATACGGACCGCGATCGTCGTGGCTGCTGCTTCTGGCGGGCGGCTGGACGCCGCTTGCTCAGTGGCTCGCCCCCGATGACGATTTCGCGCTCATCCTCGCCGAAGCCCAGCCAACGCGGACCGCACCGTAACAACCTGTCCGCGGGGATGACGGAGGCCGCGAACACCGCTAAGCGGCGCCGATGGTATTAGCATTCATCGACATCGCCCGGCTTTTGCTCGACATCCTGTGGTGGGTGATCATCATCCAGATCGTGATCAGCTGGCTGATCGCCTTCAAGGTCATCAACACCGGATCCGGCGGGGTCCGGGCGTTCCTCGTCGCGCTCGACCGGCTGACCCAGCCGCTCTACCGGCCGATCCGCAAATTGCTGCCCGACTTCGGCGGGATCGATTTCTCGCCGATGGTTATCCTCATCCTCATCGCGGTGATCAAGCGCCTGCTGTCCGGGGCTGCCGCCCAATATACTCTCGGCGGATGAGCGCAACGCTGATCGACGGCAAGGCGGCCGCGGCCGAATTGCGCTCGGCGGTGGCCGATTCGGTCACCGAATTTCGCGCCGCCACCGGGCGCGGACCCGGCCTTGCGGTGGTGCTGGTCGGCGAGGATCCGGCAAGTGCGATCTATGTCCGCGCCAAGGGCAAGGCGACCATCGAAGCCGGGATGGAAAGCTTCGAGCACAAGCTCCCCAGCGATATCGGCGAAGAGGAATTGCTCACGCTCATCGGCCGCCTCAACGCCGATTCCACGGTCGACGGGATCCTCGTCCAGCTGCCGCTCCCGCCGCACATCGACCCCAATAAGGTCATCACCCGAATCGACCCCGACAAGGACGTCGACGGCTTCAACCCGGTCAATGCCGGCCGGCTCGCGATCGGGCTCCACGGTTTCGTCCCCTGCACCCCGCTCGGCTGCCTCAAACTGCTGAAGGCGGAGCTTGGCGACCTCAGCGGGAAGAGTGCGGTGGTCATCGGCCGCTCGAACATCGTCGGCAAGCCAATGGCGCTGTTGTTGCTGGGACAAAGTTGCACCGTGACGATCGCCCATAGTCGCACCAAGGATCTGCCCGAGGTCGTGCGCGGCGGCGATATCGTCATTGCCGCGGTCGGCCGCGCTGAAATGGTCAAGGGCGAGTGGATCAAGCCCGGCGCGACCGTCATCGATGTTGGGATCAACCGCCTCGAGCCGGGCGAGCCAGGGGCCAAGGGGCGGCTGGTCGGCGATGTCGATTTCGAATCGGTCAGCAAGGTTGCCGGTGCGATCACTCCGGTCCCGGGCGGGGTCGGGCCGATGACCATCGCCTGCCTTATCCGCAACACCTTCATCTCGGCTGCCCGCCGCGCCAATTTCCACTATGGGAAGAACCTATGACCGCAATCATCCTCGCGCTTGCACTAGCCGCCAACACCCCGACCGCGATCGATGCGGAGCGCGCCTTTGCCAGAGATTCGCAGCGAATCGGCCAGTGGAGCGCGTTCCGCAAATATGCGCTGCCCGACGCGGTCATGTTCACCCCGCAAGCGGTGTTCGCCGAAGATTTTCTCAAAGGCCGCAAGGATCCACCCGCATTGCTGGACTGGTGGCCGAACCGAAGCTTCGTCTCCTGCGATCGCCGAACCGCGGTGAATTTTGGCCCGTGGGTCCGCTCGGGAGGCAAGTCGAGAGGCTTTTTCACCACCGTGTGGCAGCGCGATGGCCGGTCATGGCGCTGGGCCTATGACGGCGGCGGCGAGGGCTGGAGCGGCAAGCTGCCGCCGCGCAATCAGGCATCCATCCACCGCGCCCGTTGTACAAAGGCGCCTGGAGCCCCGGTGATCCCACCGCTTCCGCTGACCGACAAGCAGGCACGCAAGACTCCAGTGGACAGCGGCCGCGGCGAATCCGCCGACAAGACACTTGGCTGGGACTGGAAGGTCGACAAGGACGGCAGCCGCCACTTCCGCGTGTTTCTATGGAACGGCGTGCGCTACGCCCAAGCTTTTTATCAACACGTTCCTGCCTCTGGCCCTGCCTCTGGCCCTGCCTCTGGCCCGGCACCCAACCCAGCACCTGACCCAACAAAGACCCAATGATCGAATTCTTCAGTTCCGCCTTTGTCACCTTTTTGGTGATCATTGACCCGCCCGGCGCCGCCCCGATTTTCTCGATCCTGACCCAAGGCGCCAATCCCGCCCAGCGGCGCTCAATGGCGATGCGCTCGGCATTCGTGGCGTGGATCATCCTGATGGTCTTCGGGCTGCTTGGCCGGCCGCTGCTCGACACGCTCGGGATCAGCCTTGCAAGCTTCCGCGTCGCCGGCGGCATTTTGCTGTTCTACATTGCCTTTGAAATGGTGTTTCAGCAACGCAAGGATCGCAAGGAAAGCCACGCCCACCAACTTGAAGGCAATACGCCGGAAGTCGAGGATATCAGTGTCTTCCCGATGGGCATGCCGATGATCGCCGGGCCTGGCGCGATCGCCAGCGTGATGCTGTGGATTTCGCGCGCCAAGACCCCGATTGACATCGGACTGGTGCTCGCCGCGATGACCGCAGTGGTGCTTCTGACCCTGGTGACGATGCTTCTTGCGGCGCCGCTGATGCGGATGATCGGCGACAAGATCGAGGCCGCGATAACCCGAATCCTCGCGGTCATCCTGTCGGCGCTGGCCGCCCAATTCGTCATCGATGGGTTGAAGGACAGCTTCTCGGGCGCGCTCGGCTAATTGACTACCCGCCACATGCGGAACGGCGAATTCTTGCCGAGGTCGATGGGCGCCAGCCAATTCGGCACCTTGCCAGCCGCCAGCTGCGCGTAAAAACCCTTGGGCGCCTCGGCTCGGAAGATGGTGGTGGTCGAGCTATTGGGACAGACCAGCAGATAATTTGAGCGATATTTACCGATCAGCGCATGGGCCTGATCCGCGCTTCCGCGAAACGCGTTCATGACATCGGCGATCTGCTCGCCATTGCGGTGATAGGGGCCACCGATCGAATCGTGGGGGGTGACAGTGATCAGGCGCGGGCCGAAATCGATAAAGGTGAAGACCACGCCCTTGGGCTGGCGGGCGACTGGGCGATAGGCCCACAGGCTGTTGCACGAGGCATTGGCGCGGCCGACTGCCCGCCCATCGGCATTGACCGATTCCCTGGGCACATAGGTCATGACCAGGGGCAGGGCCGCGCCGCCCGCGACCACCACCAGCACGGCGGTGCCAAGCACGCGCACCAGCGCATTGCCGCTGCTCCACGTACTGGGCACGAGATACCACAGCAGCGCCGCCGCACCGATGGTTGCAAGCATTTGCGCCGCTGGGCCGGTGCGGGTCTGCCACAGCAGCAGCAAAACCGCGGCGAGGCCCGGAAGCGAAGCGCCGAGGATCCGCCGCAACAGCTCGCGGTCTCCGCGTTTCCACCACGCCAGCAAGGCCCAGCCGATGACCCCGGTGATCGGCAGCGCAACCACCATCGACGCCAGCCGCCAGCCATGGCGATAGATCGGCCGGGCTTCCCGGACGTGGCTCAGCCACAAGCGCTCGACCTCGGGCGAAACGCCCTCGAGCCTTTGGAGGCAGTGCGGCCACATCAGTCCATGGAAGGCAGCGATGACAACGCCGGCGCCGGCGGCCAGCGCAAGCCGCTTCTGCCAGTCGCCCGGCGACAGCAGCGAGAGGACGAACAGCAAGGCGCCGCCGATCAGTGCGTCGGACAGCCACACCGGCGACAAAGCATCGCACACCGCCAACCAATTGGCGTTCGAGGCGAAGATGAGGAAGGCAATCGGAACAGCACCGCCAAGCGCGAGCGCATAGCCGCGCAGCCGATCCCGCTCGCCGGCATCGACGACCCACGACAACACCGTGACCGATGCGGCGATTGCGAGATAGATGAGCAGCTCGAGCCCGATCGCCAGCGACAGCGCGGTTCCGAGCCCGAGTAGAAGTCCGCCGCGGGTTCGCTTGGGGTCGGCGATTGCGGCGACGCACACGGCAAGCAGTGCAAGCTGCCAGCCGTGATGGTCGATCCGCTCGGGCATGAACATGCCGTTGGTCGATCCGGCGAAGAACACGGCGAGGAATGCCAGCGGATAGGCTCGGCGATCGATTAGCCGGCGTACCGTCAGTGCAAGCGAGAACAGCAGCAGCAAATATGGCAACAGGGGCACGATTCCGACGGCCCAGCGCTCGGCATCGGCCCCGCCGACGAACGGCCGAAGCAACAGGATCAGTGCGGCCAATGGCAAATCGACCAATCGCGACCAGTGGATATTGGCGCCAATGGGGGCATTGAGGCGGTGCTGGCGAAGATCGTACCAACCCTGGCCATGGAGCAGCCCGCGGACTTGCATCATCCGCATATTGTCGTCGGTGTCGCCGAGATTGAACCCGATGATGCTGTTCCACCTGGAGAACAAGAACCAGGCGCAAAAAACGAGCCATGTCGCAAGCACGAGCCATTTCCAATGGCGGTCGATGAGGTCGAACGCGAACTCCTGCCATTGCTCTTCACCGCGGCGCATTTTCGGCGCTTTAGCCGCTACACTGCAAACGGCAACCGACACGCTCGCCAGCCAAGGGCGGGCGGGGCCCGGCAACTCTCCCTCTTTCTGGACGGCGGCGAGGCGGCTACAGCGGTCGGGCGATGACCTCCCTTGAAATTCCAACCGCACCCAACGACCGGCGCGTGATCGCGGCGCAGGTCGTTCGTTATGCGCTTGCCGGGCTCGCCATCACCCTCCTCTTTTCGGCCAGCTACTGGGCGGTGACCGAGCTGTTTGGAATCAAGCCGATGATCTCGCTGACCATCGTCTTCCTGGTCTTCACCGCGATCAGTTATGTAACCCACGGCCGCTTCAGCTTCCGCGGTCATGGCGGGCGCGACCGGACGCATGTTCGGGCAACGCGATTCCTCATCGTCAACCTCATCGGCTTCGCGCTCAACCAATGGTTCGTGTGGCTCCTGGTGGTTCAGCTTCACGGCCCAACCTGGTGGCCGATCGTTCCGTTCATCGCCGTGACGCCGTGGGTGACCTTTGCACTCCACCGACGCTGGGTTTTTTCATGAGCGGCTGTCTGTTGTCGGTGATCGTCCCGGTTAAGGACGAGGAGCAATCGATCGCCCGGTTCGTCGAGCGCGTCACTGCGGTCCTCGACGGGGCTGCTGCAACCGGCACTTCGGCGTTTGAAATCCTCTTTATCGACGACGGCAGCAGCGACTGCACGCTTGCTGCAATCATCGCCGCCAACCGCCTCGACCCAAGGATCCGGGCGCTGTCCTTCTCGCGCAATTTCGGCAAGGAAGCGGCGCTGTCGGCCGGGATCGACCATGCCCGCGGCGATTGCGTCATCCCGATGGACGTCGACCTCCAGGACCCGCCCGAGGTCATTCCTGAAATGATCGCCAAATGGCGCGAAGGTTTCGACATCGTTTATGGAGTGCGCGACAACCGCAAGTCCGACAGCCTGCCCAAAAGGCTTACCGCCGGCCTCTATTATCGCGCTCATAATATGCTCAGCGACGACAAGATCCCCGAACATGCCGGCGATTTTCGACTGCTCGACCGCAAGGCCGTCGATGTTATCCGTAGCATGCCCGAGCGAAACCGCTTCATGAAGGGGCTGTTCGCCTGGGCTGGGTTTCGCCAGACTTCGGTCAATTACACCCGCCCGCCTCGCGAAACCGGGTCGACCAAATTCGGCTATTGGAAGCTGTGGACCTTCGCCCTTGACGGGATCACCTCGGCTTCGACCGTTCCGCTTCGGGTGTGGAGCTATCTTGGCGGGATCGTCGCTTTGTTTGCTTTGGCGTATGCACTGGTCGTGGTGGTTCGGACGCTCGCTTTTGGAGTTCAGGTGCCAGGCTATGCCTCGCTGATGGTCGCAGTGCTGTTTTTAGGCGGGTTGCAATTGCTGTCGCTGGGGGTGCTCGGTGAATATGTTGGAAGGATCCTGATCGAGGCAAAAGCGCGCCCGCTCTACGTTATTCGCGACAAGGTCGGCGACCGCGACTGATGGACTCGCATGTTTATGAACGGATGGCCCAACTCGACTCCGAACATTGGTGGTTCGTGGCGCGCCGGGATATCCTCAGCGACCTGATCCGCCGCGAAGTGCGCCCGCCGCGGAACGCGAGAATTCTCGAGATCGGCTGCGGCACCGGACATAATCTCGGCATGCTGTCGGACTTCGGCCGAGTCGAGGCCAATGAACTTGACGCAAACGCCCGCAAACTCGCCAGCAAGCGCCTTGGAAGAGCCGTCGAGAAGGCTGCGCTGCCCGATCTGTCGGCCTACCCCGAGGCGCATTTCGACCTTATCGCATTGCTCGACGTGCTCGAACATGTGCCCGAGGATGAGCCCGCCTTGCGCGCGATCCGGACCCGTCTCCGGCCTGGCGGCAAGCTCCTCGTCACGGTCCCCGCCAATCCGTGGATGTGGAGCGCGCACGACCGTTCGCACCACCATTTCCGCCGCTATCGCAAGGCCGGGTTGGCGGCGCTGGCGCAGCGCTGCGGTTTCGCAATCGACTTATTGTCCCACTTCAACAGCTTGTTGTTCCCGCCGATCGCCGCGGCTCGTCTGCTCGGCAAGGCGAGCGGCCGCGACAGCGCCGACGAGGCGATGCCGCCGGCTGCGGTCAACGCCTTGCTGCGAGGGATTTTCCGGCTTGAGCGCGGGCTGGTCGGGCGGGTGCCGCTGCCGTTTGGGGTATCGCTTGTGGCGGTACTGCGCCGGGCAAATTGATCCGGTAAAGCTCGCTTGCCGCCCCCGCCCATACCCGGTCCATGCCGCTGGTCAGCCGGGGATTGTGGGCCGGAGCATCGATCAACCATAGATAGTCGAACGCGCGCCGAGGCAATCTCCCGAGCGCATCGTCGATTGAGCGGTGAAGCGGGTCGGGGCAGCGGTTGGGCCGGACCACCTCCGACGGGTCGAAGGTGAAGGCGCCGGCGGCGCGATATTTGATCTCGAGCAGGTTGAGGCCGTCCATATACCATTGGTCGTTCGAAAAGCCTTCGCGCCGGGCAATGACCATAGCGCCCAAATGGCTGTTCCGGGCGAGCGCCCAGGTGCCGCTGCAGGAGAGTCCGTAAAAGGAGACGACTCGCGCGCCGGTGGGGATGTGCGCCAGTGCCCCGAGCTTGGCCTGCTGATCTCTGGCCGCGATCGCCAGGCTGTAGCTGTTGCCGCCAAGGCGGACGGCGACGAACAGCAATGCCATGAGGGCGATCCCCTGCCCCAGCGGGCGCGGCACCGGGCGTTTGAAGCGGATCGCCAGGAGAAACACCGCGAAGACGAAGGGCAGCAGGCGCATGTCGGCATAGGCCGAGCCGAATACGATCCGCGGCAGCAGCACGAAGCCCACCAAAAGCACCAGCCCCGAAAAAGCGAGGTTGCGCGAATACGTGGTCCGGGGGTTGCGCATCGCTTCGAAGAATATTGCGCCAACGACGATCAGCGAAGCCTGGTCGAACCACCGCCAGCGGTCGCGCAAGGTGCCCTTGAGCCACACCCATTTGACCTTCCAGTTGAACCAGTCGGAGGTGTGGCCGCCGGCGCCTTCTCGCCACAGCAAAGTGATGATTACCGGAAGAGCCATGACCGAAGCGTTGAGCGCGGCGTGGAATGCGGCCGTGAACCAGCGCTCGCCGCGGTCGTGGAGCCGCACCGCCTCAGCCGAAAAGCACAGCAGTCCCAATGCTCCCCAGCCGTAAGCGTGGGTGAAATAGACGATCAGCGAAATCGGCACGAACAGCCATTGGCGAAGGCGGATATGGCCCAGGCGGGACAGCCTCAGCCAGAGCCCGAAAGCGAGAAAGGCAAGCGCCATCGCAAGCGCGAAATTGACGAACCCGAACAGGAACGGCTGGCCGTAAGCAAACGGGATGGCGAGATAGGCGGTCGGCGGGATGCGCCCGTGGACTTCGCGCGCGACCCACAGGAATCCGGCCACCGTCAGTGCCGGGATCGCCAGCGCGATGAGCTTAACCGCGGGCTCGAGCCCGACCAGCGGCGCCAAGCCCATGACCAGCACATCGACCCCGAGATTGCCGATCAACGCCCAGTGAAAGTCATAATAGCGCTCGAGCGGGAGGGAGTCGCCGAGCTCGACGCGATAGCGGCCCAAATGGCCGATAAGATCGACCAGTGGCGGGATTGCCGGATACGCCAGCGGGACCATCGCAGCGAGTATCGCCAGCGCCGCCATCCACCGCGTTTCCCACCACGCCCGAGGACCGGCGGACCAACCGCCGATCGGCATTGTGCGTATCGAGTCGACGGGCTCGGCGTCAGTGCGGTTGGCCATGGTCTTCCCGGAAGGACGGCGGACTTTGCCGAGCGCGCCCTTGCCAGCGCCGGGACGGTCATTCAAGCAGGATACAGATTTTGGCCGCTATACCTGCTCCGACAACAGGAGATAAGACATGCGTAGATTGCTTATTGGCGCCGCCGCTGCCGCGTTTGTCGCGATGTCCCCCGCCACTGCCCAAAACGCCCGTCCGAACCACGGCATGATGAACCGGACCGAGGCACGAACCAACGTGCAGGGCCACGTTGCGACCATGTTTACCAGGCTCGACACCGATAGGGACGGCTTTATCAGCACCGCGGAAGTCGACGCGATGCAGGCCAAGCGCGCCGTCCGGATGCAGGAAAAAATGGCCAAGAGGGCGGCGAATTACGATCCTGCCAGGGCTTTCGCGCGACTCGACACGAATAAGGACGGCAAGCTTGCCAAGGCCGAAGTCGAAGCTGTCCGCGCCGCCCGCGCTGCACGCGCACCGGATGCCACGGCCGGCGGCCACGGTGCCGACCGCCTGTTCGCCCGCGCCGACTCCAACCAGGACGGAGTCATCACCGAGGCCGAGTTCCAAGCGCAGCCCAAGCCGAGCTTCGACAAAACGAGGATGGCCCATAAGGGCGGCGGCAAGGGACGCAGGCTTGGTCAGGCCGATGGCAATAAGGATGGCAAGGTGTCGCTCGCCGAAGCGCAGCAGGCGGCGCTTGCCCACTTCGACCGCGCCGACGTCAATCGTGACGGCACGCTCACGCCGGAAGAACGTCGGGCCATGCGCAAGGCCATGCGCGCGCCGGGCTAATACCGCGTTGATTGACTGAATTCGGGTTCGGCGAGATTGTTCGCCGGGCCCTTTTTCATCGCCTCAGGCAGTGGACTTCGCAACGCGCTTGAGTTTCGCCTTAAAGACAATTTGCGGCGCCTTATGCTCCATTGAACGATAGCCGCGCTCGTCCTCGATCATGTAATCGCGAGTGATCGGAAGCGCGGTTCGGTCGCGCACGTATTGCGCCTGGAAATTGCACATCGACCCGCCTTCGAAGGCGACGATTCCGCCGGCGAGATAAAAGGTCCACATACGGTAAAATCGCTCGTCGTAGAGCTTGACGATTTTCGCCTTCGCAGCGACCGCTCGGTCATACCAATGATTGAGCGTGTAGGCGTAATGCACACGCAAAATCTCGAGGTCGCTGGTGATCAGCCGCGCCCGCTCGGTCGCCCCGGCGAGCTGCGAGATCGAGGGCAGATGATAGCCGGGAAAGATATATTTGTCAGTGAACGGGTCGGGTGCGCTGGCTTTGCCATATTTGCCGATGGTGTGAAGCAGCATGACCCCGTCGTCGGCCAATAGCTCACGGCATTTGACGAAGAATTCGTCGAAATGCGCCGCGCCGACATGTTCGAACATGCCGATCGACACGATCCGGTCGAAGCGCCCGGTGACCGAGCGGTAATCGACCAGCTCGAACTTGACCCGATCGGAGACACCGGCATCTTCGGCGCGCTTGCGGGCGACCTTC
Source organism: Sphingomicrobium sp. (assembly GCA_039929465.1). Classification (GTDB taxonomy): domain Bacteria; phylum Pseudomonadota; class Alphaproteobacteria; order Sphingomonadales; family Sphingomonadaceae; genus Sphingomicrobium. The sequence goes on from JBDSRE010000150.1 coordinate 11,685, forward strand.
AACTGTTCCTCGCTCAGGGTCACGCCGAGCACATCGACGTCGGCAACCCGGTTGAGATAGAGCGCGGTGCCGCCCCAGCCGCAGCCGATGTCGAGCACCTTTTGTCC
>JBDSRE010000151.1:0-6508 GCA_039929465.1 Sphingomicrobium sp.
CTGATATCGCGCGGGCTGGCCACCGGGGTTGGCGACGAGGGCGGGTTCGCGCCCAATCTGAAGTCGGCGCGCGAGGCGCTCGATCTGATCGGCGAAGCGGTGGGCAGCGCCGGCTATACGCTCGGCGATGACGTGCTCCTGGCGCTCGACTGCGCGGCGAGCGAATTTCACAAAGGCGGCGAATATCGCATGACCGGCGAGGGCTTGACGCTGTCGAGCTCAGAGATGGCGGCGTTCCTCGGCGAACTCGCGACCGACTATCCGATCGCTTCGATCGAGGATGGCATGGCCGAGGATGACATGGCCGGGTGGAAGGCGCTGAGCGAGCTTCTCGGCGACCGTGTTCAGTTGGTCGGCGACGATCTGTTCGTGACCAAAGTCAAACGCCTCGCCGACGGCATCAAGGACGGCATCGCCAATTCGATCCTGATCAAGGTCAACCAGATCGGCACGCTGACCGAGACCATCGACGCGGTCCGACTGGCCCAGACTTCGGGCTATACCTCGGTGATGAGCCACCGTTCGGGTGAGACCGAGGATTCGACCATTGCCGACCTTGCGGTCGCTTTGTCGTGCGGGCAGATCAAGACCGGCAGCCTGGCGCGATCGGATCGCACGGCGAAATATAACCAGCTTCTCCGCATCGAGGAGGAATTGGGCGATTCCGCACGCTATCCGGGAAGGTCGGCGCTTAAGGCCTACAAACCCGTCTGATCCACAGATTTATCCTCAAACTCTACCCGCTTCGTTCCCCAAACCACTCTTTTTGCTTGCATGTCCGACTCCTTCGTGATTCTTGGGGGTCATGGGGGGAGCAGCAAGGAAAAGTTTGGGATTGATCCGCCGCTCGGCAATGCCGGTGCTGGTGCTGCTGGTGCTTGGCACCTTCGCCGGCCATGCCATTGCCGGACCCAATGGAATTCTCGCCTGGGGCGGCTATCACCGCGCGCTGAAGGAACGTCAGGCCGAGCTCACCAACATCGAGCATGAGCGCGCGCAATTGCGCCACCATTCCAAACTCCTCGACCCGCGCCGCGCCGACCCCGACATGGCCGACGAACTAGTGCGCAAGGACTTGGGACTGGTGCGACCGGACGAGGTTATCATTCCGCTGAACTAGGCGGTCGACAATTCCGAACGAACAAAAATTATCAAACTTTTGCCCATTGGCCGTTCTTAATTGCGCCGTCCCAGCCTCCATCATATGCGTTCCGGTCTGATAAAGGTTTTTTAGCCTGCTCCAGTCGGGATTGCATAATGATCGGATTAGCGCTGTTGTTGATGTCTGGTGCCCCTGTGCAAGCACAGCAAGTCATCATCAGAACGGACTCGAGAACGCGGCCGGCGATCGACGCCGTGATGATTCATCCTCCGGTATCTGGTATGTTTATCTGCGGCGATCACTCCGCGCAGGAAAGCCTTGGATTGGGCGACGCCCTCGGCACTGATTGCAGCGTCGAAGACAGTATCGCTCAGCCAGGACAGGCGCGCGGGTTTCTCCGCCCCTATCGTACTGACGGAGCTCGCAACGAAGACTGGTTCGGCTGGAACGTGCAAGTGCTTGCCCCTTTCGACGCGAAGGTGGTGAAAATCTATATCAATCCTATTAACAATCGGCCGGGCACCCTTGGCAAATCGCCAGCGAGCTCAATTGTTTTCGAACGTTCAGATGGTCTGCGAGTCCTATACGCTCACGTTATGGCGCCGACTGTCCGAGTAGGCCAGATGGTCAAGTCCGGGTCCCCGGTAGCAATGCTAGGCAACAACGGTCTGTCTTGGTCCCCGCACATCCACATCGGTGCCTGGAAGGGTGACATGCCACTTCAAATCCGCTTCGATCAAATCGCCATGGGCGAGCGATAACCAAATTTCGCAATTCTAGATTTCATGGCGCCAACCTATGCAGGTGGATGCGCCTAGAAAGTCTGGATTACATTGAAATAGGCTAACGACCGTTTCCCACTCAAAGCGGAAATCGCCGCAAGCTTCTCCTCCCCCCGGTTGCCGCTTTCGTGCCCGCCTCTTATAGAACCGCGCTCCACCATGGATGAGGCTTAAGTGGCGCGTTCCGCTTCGAAATCCGCTAAACCCGTTGCTGCAGCCAAGAGCGCACCAAAGCCGACGGCGGCGGTCGCCCGTCCGCCCGAGCCCAAGCCCTACAAGGCGGGGAAGGACGAGCTCCTCGGGCTCTATCGCGAAATGCTGCTCATCCGCCGTTTCGAAGAGCGCGCGGGACAGTTGTACGGCCTCGGGCTGATCGGCGGCTTCTGTCACCTCTACATTGGCCAGGAAGCGGTCGCGGTCGGGCTTCAAAGCGCGATGACGGTGGGCACAGACAGCGTCATCACCGGCTATCGCGACCATGGCCACATGCTGGCTTATGGCATCGAGCCCAAATTGATCATGGCCGAGCTGACCGGCCGCGCCGCCGGCATTTCGAAGGGCAAGGGCGGCTCGATGCACATGTTCAGCGTCGAAAAGGGCTTTTACGGCGGCCACGGGATTGTCGGGGCGCAGGTTCCGCTCGGCACGGGCCTCGCCTTCAAGCACAAATACACCGGCGATGGCGGGGTGTGCCTGACCTATATGGGCGACGGCGCGGTCAACCAGGGTCAGGTGTATGAAGCGTTCAATATGGCGAGCCTGTGGAAACTGCCGATCATCTACGCCATCGAGAATAACAGATATGCGATGGGCACCTCGATCGAGCGGTCGTCGAGCGAGCCCGACCTCTACAAGCGCGGCGAAAGCTTCCGGATACCGGGCATCCGGGTCGACGGCATGGACGTGCTTGCGGTGCGCGGGGCGGCGGAAATGGCGCTGAAATGGACTCGTGCGGGCAAGGGCCCGATCCTGATCGAGTTCATGACCTATCGCTATCGCGGCCATTCCATGAGCGACCCGGCCAAATACCGGACTCGCGAGGAAGTGCAGGATGTTCGGGCGCATAATGACCCCATCGAACATTGCGCCGAAGCGCTCCGTAAGCTCGGGATGAATGACGATGAGCTCAAAGAAATCGACAAGGAAATCAAGGCGGTCGTGATCGAGGCTGCGAAGTTTGCCGAAGAAGCGCCGGAGCCCGAGGCGGGCGAGCTTTACACCGATGTGCTGGTGGAGAATTATTGATGGGCATCGAGCTAAAAATGCCCGCGCTTTCGCCCACGATGGAGGAAGGAACGCTGGCCAAATGGCTGGTCAAGGAGGGCGACACGGTCGCTTCGGGCGACATCCTGGCTGAGATCGAAACCGATAAAGCAACGATGGAGTTCGAAGCGGTAGACGAGGGCGTGATTTCGAAGATCGTGGTTCCCGAGGGGACCGACGGAGTCAAAGTCGGTGCGGTGATCGCGGAAATGACTGGCGAGGGAGAGGAAGCCGTACCTTCTCCTCCGGCGGAAGAAGAAGGAGCGGCGCAAACTACGGAGGGAGTGGGGGCTCTGGTCACCGACGCTCCCAAACCGTCTCTTCACCCCGCTCAGCCTGTGGCTGGGTCGCCCGCTCCCGAGGGCGAGAAGCTCGAGAGCGCGCCAAAGCAGATGGAGACAGCCGCTCGTGAGCTGGTCGCCGATGTTGCCAATACTCGCGACGAGCCGGAGATGCCGCCCGGAACTGCGGTGGTTTCGACCAGCGTTCGCGATGCGCTGCGCAATGCCATGGCCGAGGAAATGCGCGCCGACGAGCGGGTGTTGATCTTGGGCGAGGAGGTCGCCGAATATCAGGGCGCCTATAAAGTCACGCAGGGGCTGCTCGAGGAATTCGGAGCGCGCCGCGTGGTCGATACGCCGATCACCGAATATGGTTTCGCCGGCCTTGGCGCCGGGGCGGCGATGGGGGGCCTCAAACCAATCGTCGAATTCATGACCTTCAACTTCGCCATGCAGGCGATCGACCACATCATCAATTCGGCGGCCAAGACCAATTACATGTCGGGCGGGCAGATGCGTTGTCCGGTGGTATTTCGCGGGCCCAATGGCGCCGCCGCGCGGGTCGCTGCCCAGCACAGCCAGAATTACGCCAGCTGGTACGCCCATGTCCCCGGCCTGATCGTCATCGCTCCCTATAGCGCGGCCGATGCGAAGGGCCTGCTCAAGGCTGCGATCCGAACCGAAGACCCGGTCGTGTTCCTTGAGAACGAGCTGCTCTACGGCCAGCATTTCGACGTGCCCGAGATCGATGATTACGTGCTGCCAATTGGCAAGGCGCGGGTGGTGCGAACAGGCAAGGACGTGACCATCGTCAGTTACTCGATCGGGGTGGCGGTGGCACTCGAAGCCGCCAAGGCGCTCGACGGGGAGGGGATCGACGCCGAAATTATCGACCTGCGCACCTTGCGCCCGCTCGACAAGGCTGCAGTGCTCGAAAGCCTCAAAAAAACCAACCGCCTGGTGGTCGTCGAAGAGGGATGGCCGGTGTGCTCGATCTCCTCGGAAATCATGGCGCTGTGCATGGAGGACGGGTTTGACGATCTCGACGCACCGGTATTGCGGGTGACCGACGCCGACGTCCCGCTGCCTTATGCCGCAAACCTCGAGAAATTGGCGCTAATCAAGGCGAACCAGGTAGTCGAAGCGGTCAAGTCGGTCTGTTATCGCTGAGCGCTCGCTCGATAGCTTCCGGAAGGTCGCGCTCCAGCAGCTTCCAAGCTCCGTCCGTCCCGCCTTTCATGCCTTGTGGCAGCTCGACCTCGCGTTCGCCGATATCACTGCGACCAGCAGTGACCCTGCGCTTGGCGCCATCCGCTTCGCGTGGTGGCGCGAGCGGCTTGAGGCGCTCGATACCGGAGTATGCGCGCCAGCCGAGCCGCGCTTACAAGCAGTTGCCAAGGAACTGATTCCGCGAGGCGTCGGCGGCAGCGAACTCAGCCAGCTGGAGGATGCATGGTCCCCGCTGGCAACCCCGCTTCCCTGGGGTGCCGCGCAGGTCGATGGACTCAAGCTACGCGGACGAATTCTATTCGGGATCGGCGCGCGCCTCGTTGGCGGCGATTCCAAGGACGGTGAAGCGGCCGGGGCCTTGTGGTCGGTGGTCGACGGGGCGCGGCACTGCAGCGACGCCCACACGCGAATTTTCCTGCTTGGCCAGGCACGCGCGGCGATCGCTGACTTGCCACGCCAGCGACCGCCCAAATTTCTCCGGCGACTGACCGCGCTGGCGGCGATCGCGGCTCATGATGCAATTCACAATCGACCGTTGGCACTGGACCAGGGGGATCCGGGGCGAGCGATCGCGGCGTTCCTCCATTACATGCGCGGAACCTTGCCACACGAATGAGTTGACAGCACCGCCTCCATTGCGGAGCATGTCCGGGCCGAATCTCCACTTTAGGAGAACCCCCGATGGTGCGCTTTCTCGCCGGGGCTGCGGCCTGCTTCCTGTTTCTCACCGGCGCCTTCCTGCTGTGGCAAAGCCATACCCAGCAGAATGTCCAATTGCCGCCGCCGCCGAACCCGCGGCTCGCACCGCCCGAAGACTCTCCCATCAACCTGACGCGGATCCCGCAGGCGCCCAGCGCCGATCCCAAGAACAAGGAGGAAAAACGCTTCGACCGAGCCGACAAGAACAAGGACGGGACGGTCAAGCTCGCCGAACTTGTCGAGCCCAGGCGCAAGCCTTTCGCCAAGCTCGACCTCAACAAGGATGGGAAATTGAGTTTCGAATAATGGGCGGTCAAGACTATCGACAAATTCAAGGCCGCCGACGGGGATAAGAACGGCGGTCTCACTCGGACCGAATATGCAACCACCGCGCCCAAGCCAAAGGCGAAAAAGGCGGCTTGCGCGTGTAACTGACGGCACGGCTTGCGCGGTCGGGGGCGCCTGTTAGGCTTGGTGCGTTCGCTGGGGAGGTCATGTGAAGACATTTGAATATCTGATCCTGTTCTTCTCCTTCGCCTTCACCCTTGCGCTGACCCATTTGCTGTTCGCCGTTACGCGCATGATCCGCCACCGCCGCGAACTGGTGTTCTCGGTCGAACACGCGCTGTGGATGGTCACTGCGCTGCTCCTGCTGCTTGCCAACTGGCTGAGCTTGTTCGACTTTCGCGGCAAGGAGAGCTTCACTCTCGGGTCGATCGCGGTGCTGATGGTGTTCGTGATCACGCTATATTTCGCGTGCTCGCTGGTCGCGCCCGATTTCGAAGATGATGAAAAATATGACATGCGGGAGTTTCACCGCCGCGAGGGGCGAACGTATATCGGCGCGCTGGCGGCGCTGACGATCGTCAGCTTCATCACCAATATCGATGCCAGCCGCGAAGGGGTCGGGATCTGGGGCGAGGAAAATGCCGTCGTCATCTGGATGATCCCGGCGACGGTTCTGCCGATATTGTTCAAGAACCGGGTCGTTCAGCTGGCCAGCCCGATCGCGCTGATGCTGCTAACCATCGCCTTCACGATTATCTATTATCCGGTGATCAGCTGAGCTTAGGCGGGCTCAAGCGCTTGCACCTCGGCCCATGTCGCGAACGCGGCTCGAGCGCGGGCGGTGTAGAGCTTCTTGCGGTCGC
>JBDSRE010000152.1:0-8493 GCA_039929465.1 Sphingomicrobium sp.
GCAGCTGCCGCGCGGGTGGGGACCGACCGACGCCAGATGAAAATGGCCGACTCCGAGCGGGAATCGCTGACTGATTGCCGTGGCTACCGCCTTGGCCTGCTCGACTTGTGCCGGGTCGTAATAGAGATGAGCGTGGAAATCGCGGATGGGGTTGCTGGTCATTCTCGCGATATGGAGCTGATCATTGTCGGTTCCACCCCTTCCAACTGAGCAAATCGCCGGTATAAGCCCGCTCGGCCCCGCGTTTGCGGTCTGCCGGTTGGGGCGTCGCCAAGTGGTAAGGCACCGGTTTTTGGTATCGGCATTCGCAGGTTCGAATCCTGCCGCCCCAGCCAACTCTCCTTAGACCGGAACAGTTGTCTCAATATACTGTCGTTTGAAGAGTAATCTTCCAGCATTCGAAAAAAGCGCTCGTTCGGTCGGGCCTTGGCGGACGCAAACGACACTGCCTCTCATCCGCGACTCTTCGACTTCGTCGTCAACGATCCGAGCGGTACATCCAACGTGTAGACAAAGCCGCTCGGTTTATAATCGACATCGACCTGGCCCTTCAATTGTTGGCCCAGCGACGTGATCATCCGTGTTCCGAAACTCGTACGCGTAGGCTGGGCCACCAAAGGTCCACCGGATTCGACCCATTCGAGGTGAAGACGCTCCCCCTCAACCCGCCAGGAGATATGGACCTGTCCTGCGGGAACGGACAAGGCGCCGAACTTTGTGGTGTTGGTGCAAAGCTCGTTCAGGGTCATTGCGAAGGCGATAACCGAACTCGACGCAACCCGGATGTTCTCGCCGGAAATAACGAAGCGGCCACCGCCTTGATCGAATGGCTCGACCGCACTTCGAATGGTGCTTTCAATCGTTGCGTTTTCCCAACTCATCCGATTGAGGAGGTCGTGGGCTCGCCCAAGCGCCACGAACCGCCCATCGATCGCGGAGCTGGCGTGGGTCATGCTTGTTGCGGTGCGCAGGCTTTGATGGGTGATCGCGCCCACGGTCGCGAGCATGTTCTTAATCCGGTGGTGAAGCTCGGCGTGGATAAGATGTTGCAACTTTTCGGCGGCGTCGCGTTCTTCAGCCTCGATGCCTGCCTGAACGAGCAGCGCCGTGGCGTCGATGCCAGCCTGTTCGAGGGCCAATTTAAGGCTGTCATTTTCGGTTGTGAGGGCATCCTGAAAGGGCTGGTTCTCATCGATGATCAGCTGTTGTTTCTCCGTATCGAGCACAGTCTTCATGAGCAGCGCTTCGGCATGGATTCCCGCCTGCTGAAGTTGGTAGCGGAGCTCGTTGTTTTCTCTGGTCAGCGGATTTTCCGCATCAATTAGGGAGGGCACTACTTTCAGCTCGCCCTTGCCCACCATGTCTTGAAGTTCCCGGATCATTTGCTGCATTTCGAGCGGTTTTGGGAAGAATTTGCTATCGTCTGGCTTGTCCGAATCCGTGACAGCGATTTGCCCGGAGACCAAAATGATTTTGATATGCGGCCAGCGTGTGTGGGCCGCATGGGCGAGTTTCAGGCCGTCCATGCTTCCAGGCATTTGGATATCGGTAAATAACAGCGATATGTCGTCCCGCGATTCAAGAATCTGGATGGCCTGGTCAGCGCTAACGGCCTCAATCGGCACGAAGCCAGCGTCTTCAACGATGTCGACGGCGCGCATCCGCAGCACCATCTCGTCTTCGACCACCAGAACTATTGGTGGGGAGACAGGTTCTTTCATCACCAATTCCTCTGGTGGGACTCGTCGTAATCGAAGAAAGCAGTAGCTGAACAATGGCGGTGGGGGCGCCCACCCAGGCTGTCAAGCGACGCCAGGGTTTGCTTAATGGTTCGTCGCCATGGCGTATGGCCAACAGGTTTACGCGAACTCTACCGACTTCAAATGGGCGCGTTGAAGCGATTGGCGACTCGTGCGTGTATTCAAGTTTTTTTCCGCGCCGCCATGTGCGCCATCAGCCGCATCACATTCGGTCCAAGCGTTGATCGGCGGCGGCCGTCCGCTCCCCTGTCCCCAAGCCAGGGTGCAACTGCAAGATGCACCGAAAAGGATCGGCCGTTAAGAATTTACCATGACTGCCGGACTTATCACGGGCCATGGCAAGCCGAAGCAACGATGTCGGTCAGCGCCCGCGGGAGTGGCGGCGGCGGGTGTCATTGCCGGCCAGGGTCAGGAACGGGACGGGTTGGTCCAACGGCCACATTCTCAAAATTTCATCGCGCGGGATGCTGCTGCGGTATGGCGGTCCGCTAAATGTCGGATGCCTGATCGAGCTGCGCCGGGACGAGCACGGAATGCTGGCGACGGTGGTGTGGCGCGAAAGGCTTCGCGCCGGCCTATCATCGTCAAACCTGCTTCCCGTTGCCGAGCTCATCCCGCCCGAAGCTGCAGCAAGCCTTGAGGCGAGCAGCAAGGCGTCGGCTCATAAGCTCCACAGCTCCTCGCTGCACGGGAACGAAGGTTCGCGTCTGTTCGGCCGGAGGCTCGAATTTATCGTCTTCGTGGCGATCGCGGCGATGATCGCGACCTCGATCTCGGTGATGGCGGCGATGGTCCTGTTCAAACCGCTTGCAAGCGCTGTCGCGGTGCTGTGACAAGGACGACCGAAGCCGAGCGCCGACACTAAGGCCCTTCCATCGCCGAGCGGCGCCGTTATTGCTTCAGGCGCGAAGGAGCGGCGCCCGGTGAACCCACTATATGAAGCAATGGCGACCAGCGTATTCGAGCGCATGTCGCTGCTCGCGGCCAAGCATGACGCAGTCAATCTCGGCCAGGGCTTTCCCGATTTTGGCTGGGCCGATCAAGTGCTCGAGGCGGCGGCGACTGCGGTGGTCGAGGGATCGAACCAATATGCCCCCTCGCGCGGGCTTCCGGCGCTGCGCGAGGCGGTCGCCGCGCATTATCGTCGCCATTTCGGACTAGATACCGTCGCTGACCAGGTGTGTGTGACCAGCGGCGCCACCGAAGCGCTCGGCGCCGCGATCCTCGCTTCAGTCAGCCCGGGTGATGAGGTGATCATCTTCACCCCGGCCTATGACAGCTATGCGCCGATGATCCGCCGCTCCGGAGGGATTGTGCGCGAGGTTGCCTTGAAGCCGCCCGAATGGCGCATCGACGAGAACGATTTGCGCGCCGCGATCGGGCCTCGGACCCGGGTTATGCTATTTAACAATCCGCAAAACCCGACCGGGCGGCTGTTCGGGCGCGATGAGCTGGAAGTGATCGCGCGCGTGGCCCGCGAGTTTGACCTTATCGTCATCGGCGATGAGGTGTGGGAGCATATCCTGCTCGATGGGCAGACGTTCACCCCTTTGGCGAGCCTGCCCGACATGGCCCAGCGTGTGATCAAGATCGGCTCGGCGGGAAAGATCTTCTCGCTCACCGGGTGGAAGGTCGGATGGCTGGTCGCGCCCCATGCACTGGGCGGCACAATTGCCCGCGCGCACCAGTTCCTGACCTTTTGTACCCCGCCCAATCTTCAGAATGCGGTCGCATTCGGACTCGATCACGGCGATGCCTGGATCGCGCCGATGCAACGGCGCTTCGCCCGCGCCCGCGACCGCATGACCGATGGATTGCGCGAGGCAGGGTTCGCAGTGCTGGGCGCGCAATCGACCTATTTCCTGTGCATCGACCTTGCCGCATCGGGCATCGCCCTCGACGATGAGGCTTTCGCAGCGCTTGCTGTCGAACAAGCGGGGGTCGCGGTAGTGCCGTTGTCGCCTTTCGCCGATGACGACAAGCCGAGACACCTGATCCGCTTGTGCTTCGGTAAAAAGGACGAGACCATCGATCGCGGAGTCACAGCCATGGCGCGGGCAAAGGCGCTTGCGGCGTGAACCCCGCTGAGGAGAGCGTCGAACTGCTGGCCAAGATCGGAGTGTGCTCGGGCGGCGATTTGGTCAGCATCTCGCCGATCGACGGGGCCGAGATCGGGCGTGTTGCGACCGGCGATCCCGATGCCGCCGTGGCCGCGGCGGCCGCTGCGTTTCTTCACTGGCGAACGGTTCCGGCACCGCGTCGGGGCGAGCTGGTCCGGCTTATTGGCGAGCAGCTGCGAGCGGCTAAGGAACCGCTCGCACGACTGGTGACGCTGGAAGCAGGCAAGGTGGTTTCCGAAAGCCTCGGCGAGGTTCAGGAAATGATCGACATTTGCGATTATGCAGTGGGTCTGTCGCGCCAGCTCTACGGACTGACTATCGCCAGCGAGCGGCCCGAGCATCGGATGATGGAGCAATGGCACCCGCTCGGCTCGGTGCTGGTGATCAGCGCGTTCAACTTCCCGGTCGCGGTATGGGCGTGGAACGCGGCGCTGGCGTTGGTCTGCGGCGACCCGGTGATCTGGAAGCCGAGCGAAAAGACGCCGCTGACCGCCGCCGCGGTGATGGCGCTCGCCGGCCGGGCGCTCGAACGGTTCGGTGATGCCCCCGACGGGCTGTTGCAACTGGTCCAAGGCGGGCGCGACATCGGCCAGGCCCTGGTCGAGGACAAGCGCATCGCGCTCGTGTCGGCAACCGGTTCGACCGCGATGGGCCACGCTGTCGGGCCGGCCGTCGCGGCACGGTTCGGGCGCTCTCTGCTTGAGCTCGGCGGCAATAACGCGATGATCGTCGCGCCGAGTGCCGACCTCGAGCTGGCGGCTCGCGCGATCCTATTTTCCGCCGCCGGGACTGCCGGCCAGCGCTGCACCACGCTGCGCCGGCTGATCGTCCACGACAGTATCGCCGACGCGCTGGTCAAGCGGCTGAATGCGCTGATTGCCGGCATAACCGTCGGCGACCCGCGCGATCCCGATACCCTAGTCGGCCCGCTGATCGATCAAGCAGCACTGGATTCAATGCGCTCGGTGCTGGGCGAGGTCGAGACCGTCGCTGCGGTCGCGGGGGGCCATTATGTTCGACCGGCGGTGGTCGAGGTCGGAGCGCAGGAGGGGCGGGTGCTCAAGGAAACCTTCGCGCCAATCCTGTACGTTCTTCGCTACAGCGCGTTCGACCAGGCGGTGGCGCTCAACAATGACGTGCCGCAAGGCCTGTCGTCGGCGATCTTCACCAACGACCTGCGCGAGGCCGAGCGCTTTCTCTCCGCCGCTGGTTCCGATTGCGGAATCGCCAACGTCAATATCGGCACTTCCGGGGCGGAAATCGGCGGCGCATTCGGGGGCGAAAAGGAAACCGGCGGCGGGCGTGAGAGCGGATCAGACGCTTGGCGCGCTTACATGCGGCGGCAAACCAACACCGTGAATTACGGGACCTCGCTACCCTTGGCCCAGGGCGTGCGCTTCGACCTTCCGGACGGGTGAGGGTGATTGCGGAGCGCTGGTAAACTCGCTCCAGCGCGCGCCAAAGGCATCGCACCATGGCCCTAGCTCGTCGGGCGCGAGCGGCTCGGCAATCAGAAACCCCTGGGCGTGGTCGCAGCCGAGGTCGCGTAAAAGTTCGAGCTGGGCGAGCGTTTCGACCCCTTCAGCTGTGGCGGTGAGACCGAGGCCGTGGGCGAGGTCGATGACGGTCTTGACGATCAGCGCGCTATCCTTCGATCGGTCGGAATCGGAGACGAAGGCGCGGTCGATCTTGACCTCGGTGAACGGCAACCGACGTAACTGGAGGAGCGACGAATAGCCGGTCCCGAAATCGTCGATTGCGAGCCGGATGCCCTTGATCCGGAATCGGGTCAGCGTGTCCATCAGCTTGATCAGCGGCTGGGTCGCTCCCTCGGTCAGTTCCAGCACCAAGCAATCGGTCGGCACCCCGAGCGACTTGCACAGCCGCTCGACGATGTCCGGGAAATCGAGATTTTCAAGACTGACTGCGGAAATGTTGAATGCGATGCAGCATTCCATTCCGCATTCCCGCCAAGCGCTCCATTGCTCGAGGATTCGGGTCAGTCCCCATATTGTCAGCGCATCGATGCAGCCATTCTGCTCGGCCAAGGGAATGAAGCGCGACGGGCCGATATCGCCGAGTTCGGGATCGTTCCACCGAGCCAGCGCCTCGACCCGCGCAAGCTTACCGTCGGCGAGCGAGATATTGGGTTGATAGGCCATGTTCAGTCGGCCCCCGCCAAGCGCATCCTGGAATGCCGACAGGAGGTCGGGGTCGCCCCCCCGGTTCACGCGGCCAAGTCTTGCTTGAGCAGCGACAATACCTCTTCCAGCTCATGGATGCGCATCGGCTTTTCGAGTGGACCGGCCATGGTCAGGCCCAGCGCCTGGCCAAGGTCGAACGCCGATTCCAGCACTCGGCGGTCGAACCCGCTGACGATCAAGACCGGAGATCGGTAACGCTGCTCGGCGAGGAAGCGAAGCAATTCGATCCCGTCCATCCCCGGCATTCCCAGGTCGAGCGCGACCAGCGCGGGCTTATGGGCAAGAAAGCTTGACCGGAACTGATTGTCGTTCGAGGTTACTCGGGTTTCGAAGCCACTCTCCTGCGCAACCTCGGCGACGAATTCGCCGAGCCACGGCTCGTCATCGATCACAAGCAACCGCGGTCGCGGCATTCGCGCCTTCTCCTTCGCCGATCATCTTACCGTGCAGGTGTGCACTAAGCAAAAGAAACGCTCTGTTAACCGAAATGACCGACAGTTCCTCCAATTCGGCGCAGACATGGCCGTCTGAGGGACGTGAACAATGTTCGAAGCCTTGATCCGCAGGAAAAAGCCCCAGGCCATCCTCGGCGGTGCGGATGCGGCGTTTGAATCGACCATGGTGTCGCTGTCGACCGCGGTTCCGCGACCGCTGAGACGGCGCGATGAGGAGCGCGTCTCGGCACTTCTGCGCGACGGCAAGTTCACCGATCGCGAAGGTGCCGAACAACTCATCAAGATCAAGAACATGTCGGCCGGCGGGATCATGGCGATCGTCCGCAAGCTGCCCGCAATTGGAGCCCGGGTCGACGTCGAATTGTCGGCACAGAAAATTCCCTCGACCGTGGTCTGGACTCGCGGCGACTTGGCGGGTTTCAAATTCGACGTTGATGTCGACCTCGGCGAGCTCCTCGCCGGACGCAAGCCGCGCCACTGCTTCCGCTCCAGGCCCCCGCGGCTCGACATCGCCTGTAAGGCGTCGGTGCGTATCGGCCCAACCTATTACGGGGTCGATGTTCACGACATTTCGCTCGGCGGCATGAAGGTCGAACCAATCGAGGAATATTGCGTCGGCAAGAAGGTCATCGTGGTGGTCGAAAGCCTGCGCCCGATCAACGGCGAGGTGCGCTGGTATTTGGAGCGCCGCGCGGGGATCGTCTTCGATCGCCCGCTCGACTTCGACATTTTGTCGGAATGGGTTGGCAAACGGCTCGAAATGGCAAGCCTCAAGGCGTCTTACCAAAGCCGTGAAGCGACCCTATCTAACTGGCTCCGCTGATAATGGAGTGAGACGATGGCCGAGGAAGTCGCGATTTTAGCCGGTGGATGCTTTTGGTGCACCGAAGCGGTGTTCCTCGATGTGGTCGGCGTGACCGAGGTCGAAAGCGGATATATCGGCGGCGAGGTCGATAACCCAACCTACAAGCAGGTTTGCGGCGGCCGAACCGGCCATGCCGAGGCGATCCGGATCACCTTCGACAGCGACCAGCTCGCGCTTGGCGACTTGCTCGACATTTTCTTCGCCACCCATGACCCGACGCAACTGAATCGCCAGGGCAATGACGTCGGCACCCAATATCGCTCGGCGATCTTTCCAGTGGATGACGCGCAGGAAGCGCAAGCGAAGGACGCGATCGAGCGCGCCAATGCGGACAATGGCGGCCGAGTCGTCACCACCATCGAACCGTTGAGCAGATGGTGGCCGGCGGAGGATTATCACCAGGGTTATTGGGCCAGCGAGGGTCAGCGCAATCCCTATTGCATGGCGATCATCCCGCCCAAGCTGCAGAAATTGCGCAAGAGCTTCCAGACGCGAGCGAAGAGCGCGTCGGCTTCAGCCTGAGGCGGCGCGCGCCAGGCGGTCGTTGATCGCAAGACCGAGGCCGCCAGCCGGGATCGGGGCGACCGCGATCCGCGCTTTGGCCGACTCGTCGGCGCGGTGGAGCAGGTCGAACAACCGTGCCGCAGCCTCGATCAAATCGCCCACCAAGCTGAGGTTGGAATCCCCGGCGATATTTCCAAATCCGATCAGATACTCGTCGGTTGCTGCGTTCACCGCGTCGAGCCGGAGCGGTTTCGACGGAGCATAATGGCTCGCGAGCTGGCCCGGCGCCTCGATCCGCGCGCCTCGGCCAGTCTCGGCATCGACCGCGATCGGGCCCGGCCGAAGCAGGCGCAGCGGCCCGCCGGTTACAGCGACGATGGTCGATTCAATCCCGCGCTCGCTCGCGCCGCCGTCGAGGACTAGTGGGATTTTCCCGCCGAGGCTATGCAGGACATGGCGTGCGCTGGTTGGACTGATCGTTCCGCTGGCATTGGCCGATGGCGCCGCGAGCGGCCGGCCGGTGGCGCGGAGCAGCGCCTGCATCGCCGGATGGGCCGGGACTCGAAGGCCGATGGTGGTCAGTCC
>JBDSRE010000153.1:0-9622 GCA_039929465.1 Sphingomicrobium sp.
CCTTTGTGCCACTGGACCAGAAAGTGGGCAACAACCAAGCCCGCTACAACGCAAACCACTCCCCAGCCAAGAAGCTCCGCTAAGCCAAACCAGCCTGTGGGGCCGACGTAATCAGCCAGTCCTGTAATGCCGATGATGAATGCTGGAATGACGGAGGCTAATCCGATGCCCCGCTCCTCTGATCCTCCTCAACCGGTTTACGACTACCGCTTTAATAAGTGGAGAATTCTCCGCTTTCCACCCATTGCGGACAATCAGAACGCGGAGGCGCTTACCCCTCGAGCTGGCGGGTCAATAGCCGGATATCGGCGTCGAGCTCCGCATCTGCGGCGCGGAGTTTCTCGATCTGCTTGACCGCGTGGATGACCGTGGTGTGGTCGCGTCCGCCGAAGCGGCGGCCAATGTCGGGCAGCGACTTGGGAGTAAGCTGCTTCGACAGATACATCGCCACCTGACGCGGCCGGGCAACTTCGCGGGCGCGGCGAGCGCTAGTCATTTCGGCCTTGCGGATCCGGTAATGCTCGGCGACCTGGGTCTGGATTTCGTCGATCGAAATCCGCCGCTGATTGGCGCGCAGGACATTGGCAAGCACTTCCTCAACGAAGGCCACATCGATCGCCCGGCCGGTCATCATCGCATAAGCGCCGATTCGGTTGAGCGCGCCTTCCAATTCGCGCACCGACGAAGTCACTCGGCGAGCGAGGAAATCAACCACATTGCGCGGCATTTCGACGCCCGGAAGCGCCTCCAATTTGGAAATGATGATGTTGAAGCGAAGCTCGTAATCGGCCGGGTTGATGTCGGCGACCAGCCCCCACGACAAACGCGAGAGGATTCGTGGGGCGATCCCGTCGAGATCCTGCGGCGCCCGGTCGGACGTGATCACCAGCCGCCGCCCGGCGGTGATGATCTCGTTCATGGTGTGGAAGAATTCTTCCTGAGTTGAATCCTTGCCGGCGATGAACTGGACATCGTCGATGAGCAACAGATCGGCGCTGCGCAGCCGCTGCTTGAACCCGATCGTGTCATTGTCTTTGAGCGCGCGGATGAATTCGACCATGAATTTCTCGGCCGACATCGACACGACCTTGGCGCCGCGGTTGGTGGCGAGGAAGGTATGGCCGATGGCATGGAGCAAATGAGTCTTGCCGCGCCCGGTGCCGCCGTGGAGGAACAAGGGGTTGAAGCCGACGCTCGGCGAGGTCGCGAGCGTCTGCGCCGCGGTTGCAGCAACCTCATTGGCCTTGCCGACGATGAAGGTTTCGAATCGGTAGCGCGGATCGAAATTGGGCGCATTGGGGTCGCGCTCGACCGGCGCCGACGCTTCTTCAAGGATTAGGAATGGCGCCGGACGCGGCGCGTCCGCGGCTGCAACGACTCGAATTTCGCCAACGATCGGGAGCACCGTCTTCCACGCCAGTGCGAGCCGTTCGGCGAAATGCGAGGTTACCCAGTCGGCCATGAACTGGCTTGGCATGACGATGTCGAGAATACCTGCGGCGGTGTCGAACTTGCCGAGCTCGGCGGGGCGCAGCCAGCCGTCGAACGTGCGCGCGCCGAGATCGCGGCGAAGGCCCGAGCGAATCGATTCCCAGGCCGCATCGAGCGGTGCGGCGGTTCCATCCTGCCCGGCGGGCTTGGCAGACGATTTCACCTCACTGCCGTGCACTGGCCCGCAACTCCCTCTATTCTGCCCCCGAACAACAGGCAAAGTCTCCCCACCGCGAGCGACCCGAGTCGCGCGCCTGAAGCCACTTTCTCCCTCTTGTTCCCGCTTGCGGATTCGCAGCCGGAATTACGCTTTTGAAATCTCAAGCGTCAGGATTCAAGCGCTGAATTTTCATAAAAGCGAAATAATAGGGATTGACACGGGAAATAGGAGAGCTGTGAGCATTTTTGGCGGAATATCGCCGTTTTAACGGTATGCCGTAAGGTAACCGCCGCGCGAATCGCCGGAAATGCTATGTTTTTTGGAAGTAGCAAAAAGCAACGGGCCACCGGTTTCCCGGCAGCCCGTCAAACAGTCCGAATTTGGGACTGGAATTTCAGCCCAATCAGCCGAGCGATGACACCCGCTTGGTCAATCGCGAGAATTTGCGCGACGCCGTATTCTTGTGGATGACCCCGCGAGCAACGCCGCGCGCCATTTCCGGCTGAACCTTCTTGAGCGCGTCGGCGGCCTCGTCTTTCTTGCCCGACGCAATCGCCGATTCGACGGCTTTGATGAAGGTCCGGATACGACCGACGCGCGCGCCGTTGATCTCGGTGCGATTGGCGTTGCGGCGGATGCGCTTCTTGGCTTGCGGCGTGTTCGCCATCGAAAAACCTCGTTTGATCAGTGTCTAATGAATATCGGCGCCGAGCCCCGATAGGGCCGCGCCGAAGCGCGCTTCCACTACTGCGAGAGGGCGCTGAGGTCAACCGCTGCTCAGTGCTGGCATTGCGGACAATAAAAGGTCGACCGTCCGCCCTGGACGATGCGTTTGACGACCCCGCCGCATTTCCCGCGGCACTCCGCGCCCTCACGGCCGTAGACATCGAAGCATTTCGAGAAATAGCCCAGGTCCCCGTCAGGCGAAGCAAAGTCGCGCAAAGTCGAGCCGCCTGCCGCGATTGCTTCGGTGAGGACGTTCTTAATCGCCGGCACCAATCGATCGAGCCGCGCGAGTGCCACCGAACCTGCCGCTCTTTTAGGGTTGATCCGCGCCCGGAACAGCGCCTCGCAGACGTAAATATTGCCGAGGCCGGCGATGATCCGCTGGTCGAGCAGAAGCAATT
Source organism: Sphingomicrobium sp. (assembly GCA_039929465.1). Classification (GTDB taxonomy): domain Bacteria; phylum Pseudomonadota; class Alphaproteobacteria; order Sphingomonadales; family Sphingomonadaceae; genus Sphingomicrobium. Next base: position 2,779 of record JBDSRE010000153.1, read on the forward strand.
TGATCGCCGCTTTGCGGCCGGTGAGGCTGCGTTTCAATTGCGCCGAGTCCACAGCAAACGGCTCGGGCCCGAGCGCCGTGAAGGCGGGCCATTGGTCGATCGCCGACGTCTCCACCAGATCGAGCGACCCGAACCGCCGCGGATCGTTGAGCGCGAGCACATGGCCGCCGTCGGTAGCGATGACGAAATGATCGTGCTTGCCGATCTCCAGCGGGTCGATCCGCCACCGGCCGGACATGCCGAGGTGGAAAATGAGGCTGTCCCCCCGGTCGGTGTCGATGCGGCCATATTTGGCTCGTCGGCTGAGCGCTGTGACGGTCGCTCCAGTCAAGCGCTGGCCAAGGTCCTCGGGAAAGGCCCGACGGAGGTCGGCTCGGCGAACCTCGACCCGGCAGATGCGCCGTCCATCAAGGACTCGGGCGAGGCCGCGAACGGTGGTTTCGACTTCAGGGAGCTCGGGCATAAGCGCCCGCCATATGGCGGAGAGCGGTCAACCCCGCTAGAGGCGCGCTGACATGGATGAGACGGTAAATTTCGGCGACGATCTGGTCAGCCCCGAGGAAAAGACCCGGCGCGTCGGCGCGGTCTTCAGCTCGGTTGCGCGTCGTTACGATGTGATGAACGATTTAATGTCGGGCGGAATGCACCGATTATGGAAGGACCGCTTCGTCGCCCGGGTCAAACCGCGGCCCGGCGAGCAAATCCTCGACATGGCTGGGGGCACCGGCGACATTGCTTTCCGAATGGCCAGACGCGGCGCGTTGGTGACGGTCGCCGACATCAATGCCGATATGCTCGAGATAGGCAAAGAGCGCGCGGTCAAGAAGCAAGTCGAAGGGCTGGACTGGTCGGTCCAGAATGCCGAAGACTTGAGCTTCCCAGATAATCACTTCGACGGTTACACAATCGTTTTCGGGATCCGGAACGTCACCGATATTCCCGCTGCTCTTGCGGAGGCGCACCGGGCGCTTAAGCGCGGCGGACGCTTTTTCTGCATGGAATTCTCGACCAGCGACTGGCCCGGTTTCGCGCAGGCTTACGAGGCCTGGGCGAGCAACATCATTCCCAAAATCGGCAAGGCCGTGACCGACGACGAAGACAGCTATCGCTATCTGGTCGAAAGCATCCGCCGCTTCCCTCGCCCCCAGGCATTCACCCGGATGATTGCCGACGCCGGGTTCGTCAGAGCGGCTTCCGAACCAATGCTCGGCGGCCTCGTCAGCATCTTCAGCGGCTGGAAAATTTGACCGCCGGCCCCATCCATTTGTGGCGGCTGCTTAAATGGGGCCGGACACTAGCTCGGCATGGCGCGCTTCGGGGGATCGAGAACGACCCGGCGACTCCGCCACCGGTGCGCCGGCTGGCGCGGATAGCCCGGTTCGGCGCGCGCAATCCCAAGACCCCCGATTATGCCGCTGCGCTCCAGGAAATCGGCCCCGCGGCAATCAAGCTCGGCCAGACCCTCTCGACCCGCCCCGACCTCATCGGCGAGGAGGCGGCGACCAACCTGTCGCAGCTCCAGGACAAGCTTCCACCCGCTCCATTTGCCTCGGTCCGCCAGACCATCGAAAGCGCGTTCGGAGTTCCGCTCGAAAGTCTCTATTCGACATTTGACGAAATCCCGGTGGGCGCGGCTTCGATCGCCCAGGTTCACCGCGCCACCACCACCGAGGGCCGCGACGTCGCGGTCAAGGTGCTTCGTCCGGGGATCGAGGAGGAATTCTCCCGCGCGATTCAGACTTATGAATGGGCCGCAGCGCACGTCGAAGCGTATGGCAGTGAGGCGGCGCGGCTTCGCCCAAGGCTGATCGTCGCCCATTTCAAGCAATGGACTGCGCGCGAACTTGATCTCCAGCGTGAGGCCGCTTCGGCCAGCGAGCTCAAGGAGAATATGGTTGCCGAGCCGAACTATTACGTTCCCGACATCGACTGGCGGCGGACAGCTCGGCGGGTCCTAACTCTGGAATGGCTCGACGGGATCAAACTGAATGATGGCGATGCCCTGGTCGCCGCCGGGCAGGATTGCGACGCGCTTGCAGCAACCCTGGTCCGCGCGTTTCTACGCCAGGCCGTGGTCGACGGATTCTTCCATGCCGACCTTCACCACGGCAATCTATTCGCCCTTGCCGACGGTCGCATCGCGGCGATCGATTTCGGGATCATGGGGCGGATCGACCGGCGCGCTCGGGTGTGGCTGGCCGAAATCCTCTACGGCCTGATCACCGGCAATTACCGCCGAGTCGCCGAAATCCATTTCGAGGCGCAATATGTGCCGGGCCACCACAATGTCGCCGAATTCGCAACCGCCTTGCGCGCTGCCGGCGAGCCGATCCGCGGTCTACCGGTCAAGCAGATTTCGGTCGCCCGAATGCTCGACAGCCTGTTCGCGATCACCCGCGACTTCGATATGCCGACCCAGCCGCATCTGCTGCTGCTGCAGAAAAGCATGGTCATGAACGAGGGCGTTGCGACCGCGCTCAACCCCGACATCAACATGTGGCAGACCGCCGAGCCGTTCCTCAAGGAATGGATTCGCGGCGAGCTTGGACCCGAAGCCGTTTATGCCGACCGCATCGTCGCCGTTGTGCGGGCGCTCAAGAAGCTGCCCCACCTGATCGACAAGATCGACGCCAGCTATCCCGAACCCGGTGCAGCGCCGCCTGCCCCGCCGCTTGAGCAGGTTGAACTGGTCGAAGCCGGTGGCTGGTGGCGATATGTTCTCGTTGCGGCAATTGGCGCTGTGTTCGGCGCGCTGGCGATTGCTGTGCTAAGGTAGCGCAATGGCCAAGGTCCTCCTTATCGTCGGCGGCGGCATTGCCGCGTACAAGGCCCTCGAACTGGTGCGGCTGCTGAAGAAAGACGGGCATCGGGTTACCCCTGTTCTGACCAAGGGGGGCGAGCATTTCGTCACCGCGATGAGCCTTGGAACGCTGGCCGAAAACGCGGTCCACACGAGCCTGTGGGAGCTTAAGGACGAGGTCGAGATCGGCCATATCCAGCTGTCGCGATCGGCCGATTTCGTGCTGGTCTGCCCGGCCACCGCCGATTTGCTCGCGAAAATGGCGGGCGGTCACGCCGACGACCTTGCAACCACGTTGCTGCTGGCGACCGACAAGCCGGTGGTGATCGCGCCGGCCATGAACGTGCGCATGTGGCTCCACCCGGCGACCGGCCGGAATGTCCAGCAGCTGGTCGATGACGGCATACAGCTGATCGAGCCCGCGAGCGGCGACATGGCCTGCGGCGAGCATGGGCCGGGCCGCCTACCCGAACCGCAGGACATCGTCGACTGGCTGGGCAAGAACGGACTATTCGGCAAGACGTGACCCTCGCCGGCAAGCACATCATCGTCACCGCGGGCCCGACCCACGAGCCGATCGATCCGGTGCGGGTGATCGCCAACCGCTCTTCGGGCAAGCAGGGATTTGCGATTGCAGAGGCGGCCGCGGACGCGGGCGTGCAAGTCACGCTGATCGCCGGTCCCGTCGTTCTCGCCACACCCGCAGGAGTGAATCGGATCGACGTCGAAACCGCGCTGGAAATGGCGGCTGCGGTCGAGGCCGCGCTGCCGGCCGATTGCGCGATCTTCGTTGCCGCGGTCGCCGACTGGCGGGTCAACCCCGCGCCGCGCAAGCTCAAGAAATCGGATGGGCCGCCGGTGCTCAATTTCGTCACCAACCCCGATATCCTCGCCGACCTCGCCGCAAGCCCGCGCCGCCCACGGTTGCTGATCGGATTCGCTGCGGAGACCGACAATGTCCTCGCCAACGCGGTCGCCAAGCGCAGCGCCAAGGGATGCGACTGGATCGTCGCCAACGACGTCAGCAAGGGCGTCATGGGCGGCGAACGCAATCGCGTTGCGCTGGTCAGCGAGGATGGGGTCGAGGACTGGCCCGAAGCGAGCAAGGACGAAATCGCGCGCCGCTTGATCAAGCGAATTGCGACCGTTCTAGGCTGAGCCGCCGCAGGTCCGGCAGTTCGGATCGGCGGGAATGGTCATGCTCCGCCACGCCAGTTTCTCGCCGTCGAACAGATGCAGCTTGCCCGCTTGGTCGCTGCCGATCGACAGCAGCGCATTGACCGCCAGCAGCGCGGCGAAATTGCCGACCGTTCCGGTTAGCGCCCCGAGTACGCCGGCTTCGGCGCAGGTATCGCAATCTTGCGCATCAAAGGCGTCGCCGACGAAGCAGCGGTAGCAGGGCCGACCGCGGAACAGCCCCACTTGGCCCTGAAACTGGATCGCGGCGGCCGATACCAGCGCAATGTCTAGCCCGATGCAGGCGTCGCTGACCGCCAGGCGGGTAGCGAAATTGTCGCTTCCATCGATGATCAGGTCGTGTCCGGTGAGCACTCGCTTGGCATTGCCCGGGTCGATCCGTTCGCGCACCGAATGGACCTCGACATTGTTGTTAAGTCGGTGCGCGAACGCCGCCGCCAGCTCAGCCTTCGATGCACCCACATCAGCCTCGTCGAACAGTGGCTGGCGGTGAAGGTTGCTGAGCTCGACCACATCGTCGTCGATGATCGTCAGCCGCCCGATTCCGGCCCCGGCCAGCGCCGGGATGACCGCGCAGCCGATTCCGCCCGCACCGACCACCGCGACCTTGGCCGACTTGAGCCTTTTCTGCCCGACCCCGCCGACCTGCGGCAGGACAATATGCCGCGCATAGCGTTCGAGTTCGTGATCGGTGAGATTCACCGCCCGGTAGAGCCGAAGCCTCCGGCTCCCCTTGCGGTTGAACCCAGCTCCGTAACTTCCTCGAGCGCTGCTTTTTGCACTTTGGCCGGGACCAGCTGCGCGATGCGTTCGCCGCGATTCACTTGAAACGGTTCGCTGCCGAGGTTGGCGAGGATCACTTTGACCTCGCCGCGATAATCCTCGTCGATCGTTCCCGGCGTGTTGAGGCAAGTGATGCCGTGCTTAAGCGCAAGCCCCGATCGCGGTCGGACCTGCACCTCGTAACCGGGCGGGATGGCAATCGCGAAACCGGTCGCGACGGCGTGGCGGGCGCCGGGCGCGAGTGTCACATCCTCCGCCGCGACCACGTCCATCCCCGCCGCACCCTCGGTGGCGTAAGATGGCAGTGGAAGCCCCTCCCCGTGCGGCAATCGCTGGAGCTGGATGGCGATCATTTCTTGGCCGCTTTCTTCTTCGCCGGGGCCTTTCGCCCGCCCTTCTTCTTTGCCGGACCCTTGGCGGCGCGCTCGTCGATCAGGCGCACTGCATCATCAAGGCTGACTGCTTCGGGCTCCATCCCATTAGGCAAGGTGGCGTTGGTCGAGCCGTCGGTGACATACGGTCCGTAGCGCCCAGCCATGACCTTGATCTCTCCGCCGCTGCCGGGATGCGCGCCAAGGACTGCGATCGGTTCGCGCGCGCCGCCGTTACGCTGGCCCGAAGCGGCGGCGGCCTCGGCGAGTTTGATCACCGCCGCGTTCATTCCGGTTTCAAACACTTCGGCAGTTGACTGAAGCTTCGCATAATTGCCGTCGTGAGCGAGATAGGGGCCGTAGCGCCCGATCAAGGCGGTGATCGGGCTTCCGCTTTCGGGATGCGTGCCGACAGTTCGCGGAAGGCTCAGCAACTGCTCGGCGATGTCGGTCGTCAGGCTGTCGCGCGGCACGTCCTTGGGAATCGACGAACGTTTGCCGTCGCGTTCAAGATAGGGGCCGAAGCGCCCGGTCTTGAGTTCGATGCCATTGCCGAGCTCGGCCGGCGCCTCGCCCGCCCCTTCGCCGCTTTGGCCGAACTGCCGGGTGTATTTGCACTCGGGGTAATTGGAGCAGGCGATGAACGCCCCGAACTTGCCCCCGCGCAGCGCCAACCGTCCCGTGCCGCATTGCGGGCACAATCGCGGATCGCTTCCATCGCCCTTGTCGGGGAACAGCCAGGGGGCGAGAAATTCGTCGAGCTGGGCAGTGATTTCTGACGGCTGACGCTCCATCACCTCGCCCGCCTTGGGCTTGAAGTCGTGCCAGAAACCCTCGAGCAATTTGTGCCAGTCGAGCCGCCCGCCGGAGACGTCGTCGAGCTCTTCCTCCAGCTCTGCAGTGTAATCGAAATTCACATAGCGTTCGAAAAAGCGCTCCAGGAACGCGGTGACCAGCCGCCCGCTTTCCTCGGGGAAGAAGCGGTTCTTGTCGGTGCGGACATATTCGCGGTTCTTCAATGTCTGAAGGATTGAGGCGTAGGTCGAGGGCCGGCCGATCCCCACCTCCTCCATCTTCTTGACCAGCGAGGCTTCGGAATAGCGCGGCGGGGGCTGAGTGAAATGCTGGGTCGCCTCGACTTCGGTCTTGGCCGGTGCGTCACCCTTGTGAAGGGCGGGCATTCGGCCGCCATCCTCGTCCGTCGCATCGTCGCGCCCTTCGTCATACAGCGCCATGAACCCGGGAAAGAGCACCACCTGGCCCGATGCACGAAGCGTAACCCGCCCGGCCCCGTCGCCAAGCTCGACCGTCGTCCGCTCCAGCCGCGCCGAGGCCATCTGGCTTGCGAGCGCGCGGTTGTAGACCAATTCGTAAAGCCGAGCGCTATCATCCGAACCACCCTTGGCGCGATCGAAATCGGTCGGCCGGATCGCTTCATGCGCTTCCTGCGCATTCTTGATCTTACTGGCGTAGGCGCGCGGTTTGTCGGGGACGTAACCGGCATCGTAGCGGTTGGCGATCGTCCGGCGCGCATCGCTGATCGCTTCAGCGGCCATGTCGACGCCATCGGTCCGCATGTAGGTGATCAGTCCGCTTTCGTAGAGACCCTGGGCGACGCGCATCGTGTGGCTGGCCGAAAAGCCGAGCTTGCGCGCCGCTTCCTGCTGCAGGGTCGAGGTGGTGAAGGGCGGCG
>JBDSRE010000154.1:0-3070 GCA_039929465.1 Sphingomicrobium sp.
CGACGCCCATGTCGCCACCACCGGCCCCGAAATCTGGGCCCAGACCGACGGCAAGATTGACGGTTTCGTCAGCGCCGTCGGAACCGGTGGGACGCTCGCCGGAGTGGCTTTGGCACTGCGCGAACGCAACCCCGACATCGCCATTGCCATTGCCGACGTGCCCGGCGCGGCGCTCTATTCCTATTACTCCACCGGCGAACTCAAAGCCGAAGGCAGCTCAATCACCGAAGGCATCGGCCAGGGACGGATCACCGCCAACCTTGAAGGCTTTTCCCCCAGCCACAGTTACTTCATCCCCGACGACGAAAGCGTGCGCGTGACCTTCGAACTGCTGGCAGAGGAGGGGCTCAACCAGGGCCAGTCGTCGGGAGTCAATGTCGCCGGTGCGATCCGCCTGGCGCGTGAGCTCGGCCCCGGTCATACCATAGTCACCATGCTCTGCGACCCCGGCAGCCGTTACCAGTCACGCCTGTTCAACTCCGAATTCCTGCGCTCCAAGGGCCTCGCCGTCCCCGCTTGGCTCGAGCCCAGACCTGCGATCGATCCCGGCTTCGTGCCGGTCGACTAAACACCCCCCGAGGAGATCCAGATGACCCTTTCGATCGGCAGCACCGCCCCCGATTTCACCGCTGAAACCACGTTGGGCAAGATCAGTTTCCACGACTGGATCGGCGATAAGTTCGCGATCCTGTTCTCCCATCCCAAAGCCTTCACGCCGGTGTGCACCACCGAATTGGGCTATATGGCCGGCCTCGCGGATGAGTTCGCTCAGCGCGGCACCAAGATCATCGGCCTCAGCGTCGATTCAACCGAAGAAAACAAGCGCTGGTTGCCCGACATCGAGGAGGTGTCCGGCAATACTGTCGACTATCCGGTGATCGGCGACAGCGACCTCAACGTCGCCAAACTCTACAACATGCTCCCGGCCGATTCCGGCGACAGCGCCGACGGCCGAACCGCAGCCAATAACGCGACTGTGCGCACCGTTTACATCATCGGCCCGGACAAGAAGATCCGCGCCATGCTACTCTATCCGATGTCCAACGGGCGTAATTTCGACGAGGTCTTGCGCTTGCTCGATTCGATCCAGCTGACCGAATCCAAGGGCGTCGCCACTCCGGTCAACTGGAAGCCGGGTGACAAGGTCATCATCCCGCCCTCGGTCAGCGACGAGGACGCACGCGTTAAATATCCAAGCGGCTGGGAAACGGTGAAGCCCTACCTCCGCCGGATCCCGCAACCGCAGGATTAGCAGCCAGTTGCGTTCGTCCTGAGCAAAGTCGAAGGGCGTTCTACCCCGGTGAGACGCCCTTCGCCTTCGCGCTTCGTGCTCCGCTCAGGACGAAAGGGGGCAGGAGCTAGCCCTTCGGCGTCAGCTTGAGCAGGCGGGCTCCGTCCTCAAGCAAATAGATTGCGCCGTCGGGCCCCTGGTCGGCGGCGCGGATTCGCGCGCCCATGTCCCACTGTCCGGCCTTGCGCGCCATAGCGCCGTCGATATCGATCCGGATCAGCGCCTGACCCGACAGCGCCGGGACCAGTGCGTCACCCTTCCATCCCTTGAACAGATCGCCGCTGTAGATCAGCAGGCCGCCGGGCGAAATCGACGGGTTCCAGAATAGCTTGGGCGGCTCGAACCCATCGCCCGACCGATGGTCGGGAATGTCGGTGCCATCATAATGTGAGCCGTTGGAGGCTGAAGGCCAGCCATAGTTTTTGCCCGCAACCACTAAGTTGACCTCGTCCCCGCCCCTCGGACCCATCTCGCTTTCCCACAGGCGGCCATCGGCAGCGAAGGCAATTCCGAGCAAATTGCGGTGGCCAATCGACCAGAATTGCGCCGCGATGCCGCCGCGCCCGGCCCACGGAGTGCCCGGCGCCGGCCGACCCTCCTTGGTCAGTCGAAGGACCTTGCCGAGGTTGCCGGTGAACGACTGCGCCGGCTCAAATTTCTGCCGCTCACCCGACGTCAGATATAAATATCCATCGGGCCCGAACGCTATCCGGTGCGAGAAATGGCCGTCACCCTGAACTTTGGGCTGCTGTCGCCAGATGACCCTGAAGCGATCGAGTCGAAATTGGCCATTGCCGGTCGCGAGCGTGCCATAGCCAAGCGCAGCGCCGCTGGTGCCGTTCGGTCCCGCCTCGACGAAACTCAGATAGATCCGGCGATTGCGCGCGAAATCGGGGTCGGTGACGACATCGCCGAGACCGCCCTGCCCGGCAACATGAACCTTTGGAAGCCCGCCGACGGGCTGGCGTTTTCCGCTTGTCACATCAATCAGCCACAGCTTGCCTTCGCGTTCGGTGATCAATGCGGTTGATCCGCCGCCAGGGAGGAAATCCATCGCCCAGGGGGACGTAAACCTGGCCACTTCGGCGATCTTGAACGGCGCGGCGCCCGCCGCGGCCGAACGCGATCCCGGCGCGCTCGTCGCCGTACAAGCGGCGAGAAACATCGCGCCAACGCCTTGCATAAGTCCGCGCCTCATCCACATTGCTCCAGTCCTCGTAGCTTCCTGGGCACCCAATCGCCTTTGTCGCACCTTGGTGGAAGGTCCTTGATGCCCGTCAGTCATCTACTATCGCTGAGTACTGCGGTTCCGCCGCATGTATTGCTGCAGGACGAGGCCAAGGAAATCGGCCGCCGAGCATTCAAGCGGCCGGCGCTGTTCAGGCGCCTCGAGGGCGTGTTCGACAATGCCGACATCGCCACCCGCAATCTGGTCGCTCCGCTCAAATGGTATGAGGGCGCGCATGGCTGGGCCGAGCGCAACCGGGTCTATCTTGCCGCGGCCGAAAGCCTGTTCGAAGAAGCGGCGGTGGCGGCGATTGCCAAGGCTGGACTCGAACCGCATCAGATCGACGGCGTCGTCACCGTGTCGACCACCGGTATCGCTACCCCAAGCCTCGAAGCGCGGGTCGGCCCAAGGATTAGCCTTCGCTCCGATATCCGGCGGGTGCCGGTATTCGGGCTCGGCTGCGCCGGCGGAGTTAGTGGGCTTGGGCTCGCCGGTCGCCTTGCAGCGGCCGAACCGGGCACCAACTGGTTGTTCGTTACCGTTGAAACCTG
>JBDSRE010000155.1:0-3251 GCA_039929465.1 Sphingomicrobium sp.
AACGGATAGCGGCGAATATAGGCCGGAGTATAGATGTTCGGCTCGCGTGCCCGGCCGTCCTCGAACAGGAAGGCGTTGACCCCGTCATTGAGCCCCATCAGCGCGATCGGAACCGGGCTTTCGCCGACCGAAAAGACGATCGGGAAATGGCGCTGGGCAAGGCCGAACTCATCAACCGTGAGCGGAATTGCGTGCGATTTGCCGATATCGCCCATGCGCAACGCCTCGCGCACTTTCTGGCCCGCGTGGATGCGTGCGTTCAATGGTTCGATGGCGCCGTAAAACAGCGGTAGATTGGCATTCGAGGCGGGCTTCGCCATCCTGTAAAACTCCCGGGGGGTGGCCGATATGCCCGGTCGCGTCCGGGCCGGCCGAAATGTCACGGCGACGCTCTATTGGCCTTGGCCAGAATAGGCAAGCGGCAGCGCCGTTCCGACCGACTGTGGCGCGCGCTCTGGCGCTAGTTCATTGACCGTTCAAGGCGCTCCTGCGACCGCTTGTTGGATATGGCAGGCGCTCAGTGAACATGACGACCGTATTCGGTCTGATCCCGATGCTGCTCGGGATGATTGCCGGACAACCGTCGGGAATGCCCCAGGGTGTCACCCGACTGGTGGTCCAGAATGGCATCATCTGGCGGGTTCCGGCGCAACCTCGGCCGCCGCTTCGACAGGTCGAATGGATCGAGCACAAGGGACCCAAATGCATCCCAGCGGCAGCCATTCGCCGGGCCCTGCTGTTCAGCTCCGAGCAGGTCGATTTCATCCTTTCCGACCGAAGCCGGATTCGGGCCAAATTCAACCGCGACTGCGCAGCGCTCGATTTCTACGGCAGCTTCTACCTCCAGCCCGAAGACGATCTGCTGTGCGCCAAGCGCGACGCCATTCATTCGCGCATCGGCGCAAGCTGCACTATCGGCAAGTTCAAGCAGCTCGAGCCCCGCCTCAAACGCTAGCTTTCCTTGACATTTTCGCCTCGTCCCGAGTAGCGGCGAGCGTATCGGACCGGCCTTGCAAGTCCGGCCACCCCGCCTCGATTTATCGGAACCTTATGTCCTTCGCCGACCTCGGCCTCTCAGACGAATTGCTTCGCACCGTCGGCGACAGTGGCTATGACACGCCGACCCCGATCCAGCGCGCTGCGATCCCCTCGGTCTTGATGGGCAAGGATCTGATCGGTGTCGCCCAGACCGGCACTGGCAAGACCGCGGCCTTTGTGCTGCCGATGATCGACATCCTCGGCCATGGCCGGACGAGGGCGCGGATGCCGCGCTCGCTGATCCTCGAGCCGACCCGTGAGCTGGCCATGCAGGTCAGCGAGAATTTCGAAAAGTACGGCAAATATCACAAACTCTCGATGGCTCTCCTCATCGGCGGTGTGCAGATGGGCGACCAGGTCAAGGCACTTGAAAAGGGCGTCGATGTTCTGATCGCCACCCCCGGCCGCCTGATGGACCTGTTCGGGCGCGGCAAGATCATGCTCAACGACTGCAATTTGCTGGTCATCGACGAAGCCGACCGGATGCTCGACATGGGTTTCATCCCCGATATCGAGGAAATCTGCACCAAATTGCCGAAGAACCGCCAGACCTTGCTGTTCTCGGCGACCATGCCGCCGCCGATCAAGAAACTGGCCGACAAATTCCTCATCGACCCAAAGACGATCGAGGTCGCTCGCCCGGCCACCGCCAACATCAATATCGATCAGCGACTGGTGCAGACGACATCGGCGAAAAAAACCGACGCGCTTAAGGAATTGCTGCGGTCATCCGAAGTCAAGAACGCGATCGTCTTCTGCAATCGCAAAACTACCGTGCGTGATCTTGCTTCGGCGCTCAAGCGCGCCCGACTCAAGGTCGGGCAGATCCACGGCGACATGGACCAGTCATCGCGGATTGCCGAATTCGATCGCTTCAAGAACGACGAGATCAACATCCTCGTCGCCTCCGACGTCGCCGCCCGCGGGCTCGACGTTAAAGGGGTCAGCCACGTCTTTAATTATGACGTGCCGTGGCAGCCCGACGACTATGTCCACCGCATCGGTCGCACCGGCCGAGCCGGGGCCAAGGGCATTGCAATCACCCTTGCCGGACGCGGCGACGACGAGATCATCGACCGCATCGAGAAATTGACCGGCCAGAAGATCGAGCGCGTCGGCTCCTCGGGCGAACTGGGCGGCAAACCGACGCCCAGACCTCAAGCCGACGAGACCGAGGCTGAACCCGCACCCAGGACCTCGCGTTCGCGATCGAGATCGCGCACCAAGGCGCCCGAAGCGAATAAGGCGCCAGAATCGAAACAGTCTCAAGCGCCCGCTGGATCGGACCGCGAACCGCCGAAGCCGCCGAAAAAGCCGGCGTCCCCGGCGCCACGGGCTCCGTCCAAAGCCGACAAGGACGACGATTCCGACTGGAACGGACCGATGCCTGGATTTCTTTCGGTCAAGGCTGGCTGACGGCAGGCACATCGCTGTTGCTGGAAAGCGGGATCACCAGCACCTAACTCCGGTTCCAACGCGTCAAAAGGAACCCTGAATGGCCGACAGCGAAGACTATGTTCCCCCCAAAGTGTGGACTTGGGACGCGCCGAGCGGCGGGCGCTTCGCCAATATCAATCGACCCACCGCCGGCTACACCCACGATCAGGCACTTGCCGTCGGAAAACACCCGCTCCAGCTTTATTCTCTCGCCACCCCAAACGGCCAGAAGGTCACTATCATGCTCGAAGAGTTGCTCGAGCGCGGCCACACCGGCGCGGAATATGACGCCTGGCTGGTCAACATCGGCGACGGCGACCAGTTCGCCAGCGGCTTCGTCGCAATCAACCCCAATTCAAAAATCCCGGCTTTGGTCGACCGCAGCGGCGCCGAGCCGGTGCGATTGTTCGAATCTGGCGCGATCCTGCTGTGGCTTGCGGAGAAATTTGGCGATTTCCTTCCCGCTTCCGGACCGCAGCGTGCCGAAACCCTGTCATGGCTGATGTGGCAGATGGGCAGCGCGCCCTTCCTTGGTGGCGGCTTCGGCCATTTCTTCGCTTACGCCCCGACCAAGCAGGAATATCCGATCAACCGCTATGCGATGGAGGTTAAACGGCAGCTCGACGTTCTCGACAAGCAATTGGCCGAGCACGAATTTGTCGCCGGTCCCGACTATAGTATCGCCGATATCGCAATCTGGCCGTGGTACGGACAGGTTGCGCTTCACCGCATCTATGACGATGCTGGGGAATTCCTGTCGGTCGACGACTATTCCA
>JBDSRE010000156.1:0-3773 GCA_039929465.1 Sphingomicrobium sp.
GACGCCGACATCGTCGCCTTCCATTACCGCGGTTATCGCCCGTCGACCGGAACTCCGTCGTCGGCGGCGCTGATCGACGACGCGCCGTTGATTTACGATCTCGCGGTCAAGAAGCTCGCGCCGAACAAGGTTTTCGCCGCCGGATTCAGCATTGGCAGCGGAATCGCCGCCCAGCTGTCGAACAAGCGCAAGCTTGACGGGCTGCTCCTCGTGACTCCGTTCGATTCACTAAAATCTGTCGCCCAGTCGTTCTACCCCTGGCTTCCGATCGCGTCCTTCTTTCACCATGAAGTCGACGCCGCCTCAGCGCTCGAGAAGAGCAAGGCTCCAACCGCGATTCTGGCCGGCGCTAATGACGAGATTGTCGCCACCGAGCGCACCGACGCCCTGCGCGCACGCACCCCCAATCTACTGTTCGACCGCACCATCCCCCGCGCTGGACACAATGATATCTACGCCCGTGCAGACTTCCAGCAAGCGATGCGCGAGGCGCTTGAGGCGCTTGGCGGGTGATTGGGGCTTGCGGCTTTCACCCAGGCTTTCCATATCCTTGCGGGGCGTTGCGAAACCAAGGCGATAATCCCAAAGCGGGGCATTAACGCCTCTTTCGGTTGATTGTGCGGCAAAGCGGGCTAGCATGGCCCTTATCTGACGGCCGCTCATGGCCATAGGCAAGGACGACAATGACCAAGCTTCAAGGCGGCGACAGCAAGAGCACGCTCTATTGCTCGTTCTGCGGCAAGTCCCAGCATGAGGTCCGCAAACTGATTGCCGGGCCGACCGTGTTCATCTGCGACGAATGCGTCGAATTGTGCAACGACATCATCCGCGAGGAGAGCAAATCGTCGCTGGTCAAGACCCGCGACGGGGTGCCGACGCCGGTGGAAATCTGCAACGTCCTCGACGACTATGTCATCGGCCAGAGCCGCGCCAAGCGCGTTCTCTCGGTCGCGGTGCACAATCATTACAAGCGCCTCAACCACGGATCGAAGAGCGGGAATGAAGTCGAACTGGCCAAGTCGAACATTCTGCTGATCGGCCCGACCGGATGCGGCAAGACGCTGCTCGCCCAGACCCTGGCCCGGATCCTCGACGTGCCCTTCACCATGGCCGACGCGACCACGCTGACTGAGGCCGGCTATGTCGGCGAGGATGTTGAGAACATCATTCTCAAATTGCTCCAGGCATCCGACTACAATGTCGAGAAAGCCCAGCGCGGCATCGTTTACATCGATGAAATCGACAAAATTTCGCGCAAGTCCGACAATCCCTCAATCACCCGCGATGTCTCGGGCGAGGGCGTCCAGCAAGCGCTTCTGAAGCTGATGGAAGGCACCACCGCAAGCGTTCCACCGCAGGGCGGGCGCAAGCATCCGCAGCAGGAATTCCTTCAGGTCGATACTACCAATATCCTGTTCATTTGCGGCGGTGCCTTTGCCGGTCTTGAAAAGATCATCGCTGACCGCCTCCAGGGCAAATCGATCGGTTTTGGCGCGCATGTCGCCGCGCCGGAAGAGCGCAAGACCGGAGAAGTGCTGAAATCAACCGAGCCAGAGGATTTGCTCAAGTTCGGCCTTATCCCCGAATTCATCGGCCGGCTGCCGGTTATTGCGACCCTGCTCGACCTCGACGAGGAGGCACTGGTCAAGATCCTGGTCGAGCCCAAGAATGCGCTGGTCAAACAATATGCCAAGCTGTTCGACATGGAAGATGTACAGCTCGAATTTACCGACGATGCGCTGCAATCGATTGCGGTGAAAGCAATTGAGCGCAAAACGGGTGCTCGGGGACTGCGATCGATCCTCGAAAGCATCCTTCTGGACACAATGTTCGATCTGCCTTCGATGGAAAATGTCGGCGAAGTTCACGTCGACAAGGACGTGGTCGAAGGCCGCAAGGATCCCGTGCGGGTCTATTCGTCAGCCGAAAAGACCGCGGACGACGCGGCCTAGCTTGCGTTTGGGTTAATACCCGGCCCGCGCAGCAGCGGCGAGTTGCGGGCCATAGCGTTCCATAGCCGGACCGTCGCGGCCATAGGGGTCGGGCAGGAACTCCACGCCGCTCGCTGTCGGCTGAACGGTCAGATAGGTCATGTAGACGGGAACCGGCGCGGGCAGGCTGACTTCTTCCTCGATCTTGGGATTGGAGCCTTTGGGGACCGCTCCATCGAACAACCAACGCGCGAACCTCTTGTAATCCTCGACCCGCACGCAGCCGTTCGAAATCCAGAGCTCATTCTTTTCGAAATGCGCCTTTTCGGGAGAATCGTGGAGGTAAATGCCGAAATAATTGGGCAGCATGAACTTCATCATGCCCATCGAATTGGCCGGGCTGGGGAGGCGCCGGAGCCGAACTTCTTCGCGGCCGGCGACCACCGCCTGCCAATCGACCGTTGACGGATCGATCAGCTTGGCGTCCTCGCCATAGCTGGTCAGAACCTGATATTCGCGGTCGGTGAGATAGCTGGTGCCTTGTGCCGCGACCCGCGGTGCAATCAGATCCTTGACCAGTTCCGGCGGAACATTCCAGTAAGGATTGACGCTGGCGAAGCGAATGTAAGCGGCCATCATCGGGGTCGCGGTCTCCGATTTGCCGACAACGATCTTCATGCTGTCAACCTTGCGACCATCCTCCCACAGCGACAGGCGCGCGTCACCGGCATCGACCACCGCATATTTGCGCTGCTCGTCGGGCGAGGGCAGACGCTTGGCCCGCTCCATGTTGATGATGATCAGCTGCTCGTAATACGCGGCGCCGCGATTGAGGCTGTCGACCGTCCCGCCGCCGGCGATACCGTCATCCTTGAGGCCATGCGCCAACTGATATGCCTGGACCGCCGCAGTCAGCGGGGCGTCGAAACTGTCGCCCGGTGCAAAGCCGAGACGCTGGCGCAGCGCATTGACCCGCTCGCCGGTCGTTCCTGGCTTGAGCACCGCACCGGTGGAAACAGGGATTTGCGGCAGATCGCCCCAACGCTGGCGGTATTTGACCAGCCCGCGGCGAAGCTCGGTGTAGATCGGGTTGACCGACGAGAACATATCGACCGGTGCGCCGCTCCAGTCATCAAACGACAATTCGCGAAGCAGGCCGCTGCTCTTGGCGGAGCGGGGAACCAGCTCCTGATCAATATAGATCATGTCGACGCCCTGTTCGATTGCCGGCGGCAGATCGATCGGCTCGAGCGCCGAGGTGCGGTTCGATGACGTCGGAGCCTGCATCTGCTGGGGCATGACCGCAGCCCGCGCTTCCCACGGCTCGGCCACCGCGGGCGGGGCCAGCGCGGGCGGGACTTGTCGCGGCGTCGGCGGTGCCTGCCACGGCGCCGGGAAGGGCTGTTTCGGCGGGGGTGGATAGCCGTAGCCAACCTGCGCCAAAGCGGCCGCGGGAAGGACGAGCGCGCCGAGCGCGAGCATGGAGATTTTTCTGTTCACTGCGCCACCATAGTGCCGGAAACTGAACGAAAGCGGAATCCCCTATTTATTTCAGCCTTATGTGGGCGATCACATCTCCGCTCGGTATCGAGAAAGAGTGACAATGGCTGGCATTTATTGCGATTGGAGCAACCCCCGCCCATATACCGGCAATGACCAGCACTTTCCCGATCCTGCCGTTGCGCGACATTGTCGTTTTCCCCCACCGTATCGTCCCATTGTTCGTCGGCCGTGAGAAATCGGTCGCAGCGCTCGAGGCGGCGATGGCAGAAGACAAGGAATTGTTCCTCGTCGCGCAACTCGACCCGAGTGAGGACGACCCCGACCGCGATGCGCTTTACG
>JBDSRE010000157.1:0-6133 GCA_039929465.1 Sphingomicrobium sp.
AAGACTGACCGCGTGCTCGGCATCTGGGCGATCGCCTCGGTTGCCGGGACGATGATCGCCGAGGCGGCGCTCGCCATGGAATTCGGCGCGACATCGGAGGACATCGCCTACACCTGCCACGCCCACCCGACTCATAGCGAAGCGCTCAAGGAAGCGGCGATGGCGGTGACCGGGAAACCGATTCACATCTGATCGGCCATATCTGACGGGCGCGGTTCGTTCGCGGCTTCGCCGTTGGCACGCGCGGCTCGGCTGGGTCGGCATTCCGATCGGTTGTAGATATCTCGGGCTAGGTGATGATTGTCCAGCCCATCGAAGAGGTGCGCGGGACCGACTTACCGCGTGATCCCGCCCCATCCGGAGACCACGACTGGCCAGATCGTCGCCCGGCGCACCGGCTGGTGGCGCTTCTACGACTTCATGTGGGGGCTGCACATCATGGACCTCGAAACCCGCGAGGATGCGCATAACCCGCTGGTGATCGGGTTCGGGCTTGCGGCGCTGGTGATGGCGACGATCGCGCTAATCCAGCTTCCGCTGACCATCCGCCGCCGCCGCCTTACATCAAAGGCCTAGCCAGGCCCGCACCAGTCCCGCGAAGCCCGATCCGCGTTTGGCTCGAGGAGCGGGCAATCCGGAGGCGCATTCGATACAACGCGCCTGGATCGTCGGCCCCGTCAAAATCGCCTCGATTTCGCCGAGCGCTTCGGCAAGCTGCTGCTGGGGCCGACCGGCAAGCGCGGCGAAGGCATCGTTATTGGCGCCGTCGCGCTCATCGCGGTCGCTGCCGGTGAAGGCAGCCAGAAGCTCTTCCTGGAAGCTTGCGGGGGCGCCGTAATACTGGATCCCCCGATCCTTGCCGAGTTTGGCCATTTCCGCCGCCTTGGCGATTGCTTCGCTCATTCCGCCAAAGCCGTCGACGAGGTCGAGTTGCCGCGCGGAACCGCCGTCCCACACCCGTCCCTGGGCGATCTTGTCGACATCCTCGACATTCATGTGGCGCGACTGGGCAACGATCGCGAGGAACCGGCGATAGGTCGATTCGATGCTCGTTTGAATAAGCTGGCTGGCCTCGGGTGAGGGACCCTTGAGCACATCGGGTTCGCCCGACAGCGGGGTCGATTTTACTCCGTCGGCGCCGATGCCGAGTTTTCGAAGCGTGCCCTGAAAGCTTGGGATGACCCCGAACACGCCGATCGACCCGGTGATGGTCGAAGGTTCGGCGTAGATGAAGTCCGCCGGGGTCGACACCCAATATCCGCCCGAGGCGGCGACGTTGCCCATCGATACCACGATCGGGATCTTGTTGGCCTTGGCGGCAAGCAGTGACTGGCGGATGCGTTCTGAAGCGGTAACCGATCCACCGGGACTGTCGACGCGCAGGACGATGGCCTTGACCTGGTCGTCGATAGCATCCTCGATCTGCCCGGCGATGGTCTCGGCGCCGGCGGTCCCGGGCCCAGCCTTGCCGTCGACAATCATCCCGGCGACGGTGATCACGCCAATCGAAGCGCCCGCGGTTTCCTGATCGGTGCCAGCGACATAGGCCGAATACTTTATGCGCTTGAACGGTTCGTGCTTGCCGCCATCGCCGCCGCCAAGTTTAGCGAGGCGCGCTTCATAATCGGTTCGGTCGGCGATCTTGTCGACAAGTCCCGCGGCGAGCGCTGCGCGGGCGGTGTCGCCCCCGGCAGCAGCAACCGCGCCGTTCATGTTCTTGAGGAACAAATCAACGTTGGCCTTGGGCCGCGAACGGAGCACGGCTTCGCGCCAGGTGCTGAGCTCGGCATCTGCGAGCGCCTGGTAATTTTCTTTCGCTTCGGGAGACATGTCGTTGCGGATGTACGGCTCGACTGCCGACTTGTAGGTTCCGACGCGATAGACGTTGGCGGTCACTCCGAGCTTGTCGAGCAAGCCCTTGAAATAGAGGTTGGACCCGCCCGGACCGGCGATCAGCACAGCGCCCAGCGGATTGAGCCAGATTTCAGAGGCCGCGGCTGCGACCTGGTAGCTGTCGTCGGTATAACCGGTGGCATAAGCAATCACCGGCTTGCCCGAGGCGCGCAGCCGGCGAACTGCGTCGGCGACGTCGATCATCGCGCTCTGGCCGCCGCCATTGAAGCTGTCGAGGTCGAGCGTGACCGCTTTGACCCGGTCATCGTCTTTGGCGGTATCGATCGCGGCGATGAGGTCGTGAAGCGCGTAATCGCGCGCCCTCGGCGCTCCGGCGAGATCGGCCCATTGCGCGCTCTCCGGCTGTTCGACGACATTGCCCTTGAGGTTGAGGTCGAGCACACCATCGCCGATCGCGGCCGGCCGCGCCGACAGGCCAGCGTAAAGCAGCCCGAAAAACATCAGCATGAACGCCAGCACCAAGGCGTCCTTGATGCCGACCAGCAATTTCCACACCGCGCGCACGAATTTCATGGTCTTTGGTCCTCAATTTCGATTTGCAGCCTCGCTAGACGAGCGAGCGCGCCGAACCAATGCTTTTCGATAGACGGCCGCCCCGCTAGGCGCACGACGGTGAACCAGGCAGTCCAATCCACACCACTGCAGCCGCGCTCGCCGTGGCGTAGTGAGCTTGCGGCGACCATGGCGCTGGCCTGGCCGCTGGTGCTCGCCAATTTGACCCAGCAGGCGATCAACGCCACCGATGTCCTGTTGATTGGGCGGCTCGGCCCTGAACCGCTCGCGGCGACAACCCTGGCGCTCAATTTCACCTACACCTTCAACATGTTCCTGCTCGGCCTCGCAACGGCGGCCTCGCCGATGATTGCGAGCGCTTTGGGCAAGCGCTCAAACGCGGTCCGCGATGTCCGCCGAACCTTCCGCGCCGGGCTGTGGCTACTCGGTCTTGCGCTGCCCTTTTATCTCGTTTTGCTGTGGCACATCGGCGAGGTGATGCGCGCCTTCGGCCAGGATCCTGCGCTGGCCGAGATCGGTGAACACTTCATGCGCGCCTATATGTGGTGCACCGCGCCGTGGCTGCTGTTCCAGCTGTTGCGCAATTTCCTCGCCGCGCTCGAAAAGCCGCGGATCGTGCTGTGGCTGAGCCTTGCCGGGATTGTCATCAATGCCTTGCTCAGTTGGGCGCTCATTTTCGGGCATCTGGGATTTCCGCCACTGGGTGTGGTCGGGGCTGGGATCGGAAGCACGCTGACTTGGACGACCCTGTGCGCGGGGCTGATCGTTTATATTTTCGCTCGGCAGCAATTCCGTCGCTTTCACTTGTTCGGCCGGTTCTGGCGCTTCGACGGTGAGCGGGTCGCTTCCATGGCTCGGCTTGGCGTTCCGATTGGCGCCGGCTGGGGCCTCGAAATGGGCGTATTCGCGCTCGCCGCTTATTTCATGGGCTGGCTCGGCACCGAGGCGGTCGCCGCCCACGCCATCGCACTCCAGCTTGCAGCATTGGCCTTCATGGTGCCGCTCGGCCTGGGCCAGGCGGCGACGGTGCGCATCGGTCGTGCGCTCGGCCGCGGTGACACTGAAGGGATTACCCGCGCCGGCTGGACCGCGTGGAGCGTCGGAGTCGCCTTCATGGGAACGATGGCGCTGACCCTGTGGGCAATCCCGCGCCCGCTGGTTGCACTGTTCCTCGCCGATACGCCCGCTAATGCGCCGGTGATTGCTCTTGCGGTGACTTTCCTCAAGGTCGCCGCAGCGTTCCAATTGGTCGACGGCGCGCAGGTCATCGGCGCGGGCATGCTTCGCGGCCTCCATGACACCCGCTGGCCGCTGGTGTTCGCCTTTGTCGGATATTGGGGGGTCGGGCTTGGAATCGGCAGCTGGCTGGCGTTCAGCGCCGACTGGCGCGGGGTCGGCATCTGGACCGGACTTGCGGTCGGCCTCGCGGTCGTTGCGGTGCTGATGCTGTGGCGCTGGCTTCGGCGCGAACGACTTGGGTTGACCAGCGCCGCTTAATGCGGCTCGCCAAAGGCAGGGTCGCCCGATTGCCTGACCGCCTCGTCGAACGGCGTGTCCATGGCGATGCAGACCGAGCGCGAGCCGTTGTCGATCAGGTCGGGCTCGACGCCGAGTGCGGCCGCGCTGTCGAGCGCCTGCTTGGCCTGGGCATGGAGGATCCATTCCGAATAGCGCGCCCGCTGCAGCGCTCGGCGAAGGTCGGACTGATCGACATCGGACAATCGCCGGTCCTCGGTAATCGAGCGCAAATCGGCCCACGCCCATTGCTCGTCCTTTTCGGCCTCGGCGAAATTGGCCATCGCCACATAAGTCGCCGAAATCGCCAATTGTTCGGGGCGGTGAAACAGACTCATCGAGCCGTAAGACGAAGCCGCGGCAAGCGCGCTGGTCTGCATGTTCCAGATCTGCGGCCGACCAACCCATTTCGGCCTGACCGGCACCGTTCCCGGCTTGGGCTCGATATAAACAGCAATCTGATTGAGCCGATCGGTGATGCACTGCTCGCTGCGAACGCGCGCCTCCATCCGACCGAGGTTTTGCGCCAACTCGTCCTTGATCGCGATTAGCGAGCTATCGGCTTGGTGATGCTCGCGCCAAGAAGCGAGCATTTCCTCACCGCCGAGCGCAATCCCGATTCCGACGACGATGACCGCCACTTCGCCGAAGAAGTCGCGCCAGCCCTGCGGAGGCTTGGGCATATGGATGTGCATTATTGTCCCCCGCCGACGTTGAGCCGATTGGCTAAGCGAGTGAGCCTGTTCTGACAACCGCCCGCCGCTCGACCCCTTGACGAGTGGCGGCACGCCACCCAAATGCGGATCATCGCTGGCACTCCCGAGTGCGAGTGCCAGCGAGCACCATCGAAACCACTTTCAGGGGTATTACCAATGGGCTTCAGGCCGCTTCACGATCGAGTCCTCGTCCGCCGCGTCGAGGCTGAGGAAAAAACCGCCGGCGGGATCATCATTCCCGATTCGGCAAAGGAAAAGCCACAGGAAGGCGAAGTCGTTTCCGCCGGCACCGGCGCGCGCAACGAGGCTGGTGAAATTCACCCGCTCGAGGTCAAGGCCGGCGACAAGATCCTGTTCGGCAAATGGTCCGGAACCGAAATCAAGATCGACGGCGAAGAGCTGATCATCATGAAGGAAAGCGACATTTTGGGCATCGTTGCCTGAACTGCTTTCCACTCTCCAGTTTCAAATTTGAAAGGCTGACAACATGGCTGCCAAGGACGTAAAATTCTCGCGCGACGCGCGTGAGCGGATTCTCAGGGGCGTCGACATTCTCGCCGATGCGGTCAAGGTGACTTTGGGTCCCAAGGGCCGCAACGTCGTTATCGACAAGAGCTTCGGTGCTCCGCGGATCACCAAGGACGGAGTTACCGTCGCCAAGGAAATCGAGCTCAAGGACAAGTTCGAGAACATGGGCGCGCAGATGCTTCGCGAAGTCGCAAGCAAGACCAACGACATCGCCGGTGACGGCACCACCACTGCAACCGTGCTCGCCCAGGCGATCGTTCGCGAAGGCATGAAATCGGTCGCCGCGGGCATGAACCCGATGGACCTCAAGCGTGGCATCGATATCGCGGTCACCAAGGTGGTCGAGGATTTGAAGGCTCGCTCGAAGCCGGTCAGCGGCTCGAACGAAATCGGGCAGGTCGGAAGCATTGCCGCCAATGGCGACACCATCGTCGGCGAAAAGATTGCCGAAGCGATGGACAAGGTCGGCAAGGAAGGCGTCATCACCGTCGAGGAAGCAAAGGGCCTCGAGTTCGAGCTCGATGTCGTTGAAGGCATGCAGTTCGACCGCGGCTACCTCTCGCCCTACTTCATCACCAACCCGGAAAAGATGTCGGTCGAATTGAACGACCCCTACATCCTCATTCACGAAAAGAAGCTTTCGAACCTTCAGGCGATGCTCCCGATTTTGGAAGCTGTCGTGCAGTCGGGCCGACCGCTGCTGATCATCGCCGAGGACATCGAGGGTGAGGCGCTTGCAACGCTGGTGGTCAACAAGCTTCGCGGCGGCCTCAAGGTCGCAGCGGTCAAGGCGCCGGGCTTCGGCGATCGCCGCAAGGCGATGCTCGAGGATATCGCGATCCTCAGCGGTGGAGAGATGATTTCGGAGGATCTCGGGATCAAGCTCGAAAGCGTGACCACCGAAATGCTCGGGAGCGCCAAGCGCGTGACGATCGACAAGGACAATA
>JBDSRE010000158.1:0-8803 GCA_039929465.1 Sphingomicrobium sp.
TGGGCCCGGGGTGGGCTGCTCATGCAACCAGCTATTCAAGGAGCGTGCCAATGCCGGAAAACTGCTAATAATCTCGCGTTTCGTCAGAACGGATTAGGAAATCCCACCCAAGACTTGGTGAATTTCACCATGCCCGATTGGGAACCCGCGCCGCGTCCGAGCGTCGAACCGCGAAAGGTTATCAATCACTGGAGGATCGACATGTTGGGCAAGCTCGCAGGCGCATGGCTGGGAAAGAAGGTCGCCGGCCGCAATTCAGGCACCACGGGTGCAATTCTCGGTTCTGGAGCGGTCGCTTTGGCTCGCCGCAGCGTTCCGGCATTGGCCGCGGTCGCGGCGCTCGGCTGGGGCTATAACAAAATCAAGGCGCGGCGCGCACGCCGGGTCGCTTACCCGTCGGAGGCGACGCCCTCGTCCTGAGCATTAGCCTAGTCAGCCGACCGCTCGAAATAGGGCTCGGCGACGCCTTTGAGCTTGATCGTCATCGGCTGACCGCGCCGATCGAGGCTGCGCCCCGCCGCCACCCGGATCCAGCCTTCCGAAATCGAATATTCGATGACTCCTGTCTTTTCCTTGCCGTTGAACTTGATCCCGACTCCTCGGCTCAGCAGAGCCTCGTCGAAATGCGCGCTTCTGGGATCGAGCGAGAGGCGGTCGGGCGGGGTATCTAAAGAGGGTGTATCGGCCATGCCGCACCCTACCCTGCCACCGCCTACAGCGTCAAACGCCCGGACAGCCAAACAAGCAAAGTCAAGGACCCTTGTCACCGCTTCTTGCCGGGTCGGTAACTCGCCATTAAGCGCTTTGACAAGATGAGCGACAAAGACCCCAGGATCGCCCGCGCCAACCGGCCGGTGCTCGAATTGCACGTGCCCGAGCCGCGCTTCCGGCCCGGCGAGACGCCCGACTTTTCGACTATACCGATTCCCGCCGCGGGCAGCGCTCCGCGTCCCGATCCGGCGGTTGCAGCCGCTGAAACGCAGGGCCTTGCGACCGACCTCATCCGGGTGCTCGACGACAATCATCGCGCGGTCGGTCCGTGGGCTCCGCATATTGCACCCGACATCTTGCGCAAGATGCTTCGCGATATGGTCACCGTGCGCGTGTTCGACGACCGCATGTACCGCGCCCAGCGGCAGGGCAAGACCAGCTTCTATATGAAGTGTTCCGGCGAGGAGGCGATTGCGATCGCCACCGCCGCGGCGATGGACCGCGACGACATGCACTTCCCGACCTATCGTCAGCAGGGTCTGCTGGTAGCGCGCGGCTATCCCTTGAAGCAGATGATGTGCCAGATATATTCGAACAAGGGCGACGCGCTGCAGGGCCGGCAATTGCCGATCATGTATTCGGACAAGGCGCATGGCTTCTTCTCGATCTCGGGTAACCTTGGCACCCAGTTTCCGCAGGCGGTGGGCTGGGCGATGGCATCCGCAATCAAGGGCGATTCCCGGATTGCGATGGGCTGGATCGGCGATGGCGCGACTGCCGAGGGCGACTTCCATTCGGCGATGACCTTCGCTGCGGTCTATAACGTCCCGGTTATCCTTGCGGTGGTCAACAACCAGTGGGCGATTTCGAGCTTTTCGGGTATCGCCGGGGCCGAGCGCGCGACCTTCGCCCAGCGCGGCATTGGCTATGGCATCGCCTCGCTTCGGGTCGACGGCAATGACGCACTTGCGGTCTATTCGGCGATCAAATGGGCATCGACACGTGCCCGCGCCAATGCCGGGCCGGCGATGATCGAATTCTTCACTTACCGTGCCGAGGGCCATTCGACCTCCGACGATCCCACCGGCTACCGCCCCGCGAGCGAACCCAAGGCGTGGCCGCTGGGCGATCCCGTCGAGCGCCTGAAGGCGCATTTGATCGCGCTTGGCGAATGGGACGACGAACGCCATTCAGCGATGGCGGGCGAATGCGACGCCGAGGTTCGGGCCGCACAGAAGGACGCTGAAAAACTCGGTATCCTCCCCCAGCAGGGTAAGGACGACGTCGGATCGATGTTCGAGGACGTCTACGCCGAAGTCCCCTGGCATCTTGAAGAGCAGCGCCAGCAGGCATTGGACGAGACAAGCTGATGCCAACCATGAACATGATCCAGGCGCTCAATGACGCGCACAAGGTCGCGATGCGCGCCGACGCCGAGGTCGTCGCGTTCGGCGAAGACGCCGGCTATTTCGGCGGCGTCTTCCGGGTGACCGAGGGACTACAGCGCGAATTCGGCAAGACCCGGGCGTTCGATACCCCGATTTCCGAAGGCGGCCTGATCGCCACCGCGGTCGGAATGGCCGCTTATGGCCTCAAGCCCGTAGTCGAAATCCAGTTCGCCGATTACATCTACCCCGGCTACGACCAGATCGTCAGCGAAGTCGCCAAGATGCGCTATCGCACCGCCGGCGAATGGCCGATGCCGATGGTCATCCGATCGCCCTATGGCGGCGGCATTTTCGGCGGCCAGACCCACAGCCAGTCGCCCGAAAGCCTGTTCACCCATATCGCTGGATTGAAGGTTGTCATCCCCTCGACCCCGCACGACGCCAAGGGGCTTCTGATCGCGGCGATCGAGGATCCCGATCCGGTGATTTTCTTTGAGCCCAAGCGAATCTACAACGGCCCGTTCGACGGTCACCACGACCGCCCGGTAACCCCGTGGGCGAAACATAAAGCGAGCGACGTGCCCGACGGCCATTATGCCGTGCCGCTGGGCAAGGCCAAGGTGGTCCGCTCGGGCGAGGCGCTGACCATTCTCGCTTATGGGACGATGGTCCATGTCGCGCTTGCTGCGGTCGAGGACAATGGGATTGACGCCGAAGTCATCGACCTGCGCACGTTGCTCCCGCTCGATCTGGAGACGATCACGGCATCGGTTGAGAAGACCGGCCGCTGCCTCGTGGTCCATGAAGCGCCGCGCACGTCGGGCTTTGGCGCCGAGCTCGTCACATTGCTCCAGGAACGTTGCTTCTATCATTTGGAAGCGCCGGTGGAGCGAGTGACGGGGTGGGACACGCCCTACCCCCATTCCTACGAATGGGCTTATTTTCCCGGCCCCAAGCGCCTCAAGCGCGCGCTAGAAAAAGTGATGGCTGACTGATGGCACGCTACGAATTCAAGCTCCCCGACATTGGCGAAGGCATTGCCGAGGCCGAGATCGTCGCCTGGCATGTCAAGCTTGGCGACTTGGTCGAGGAAGACGCCGCACTGGCCGACATGATGACCGACAAAGCGACGGTCGAAATGGAAACTCCGGTGGCGGGCAAGGTGGTCGAGCTGGCCGGTGAGGTCGGCGACCAGATCGCGATCGGGTCGGTGCTTGCGGTGATCGAAACGGAAGGCGCCGACCGCGCCGAAGAAACCGCCGCCGACAGCAAGGACGAGCGCCCGCTGGCGGACGGAGCGGTCGCTGCAACGCCGGAGATAGCCAAGGAGATTCCGACTGCGGCGGGGGATGAGACAGCTCAAAAACCCGTTCGTCCTGAGCGGACGCCGAAGGCCGAAGTCGAAGGGCGTTCGGCGACGACAGACGAGGCGCGCCCGTCGACTTCGCTCAGGACGAACGAGAATGATGCAAGCAAGCAGGTGCTCGCCTCACCTGCGGTTCGCCAACGCGCCCGTGATCTCGGCATTGACCTTGGCGAGGTGAAAACGCCGAGCGACCGAATCCGCCACTCGGACCTCGACGCCTATCTGCTCTACAATGGCGGCACTGTGTCGCACCGCGGGACTGCCCCGCGCGCGGACGAAACCATCAAAGTCGTCGGCCTCCGCCGCAAGATCGCCGAGAATATGCAGGAAGCGAAACGGCGCATCCCGCATTTCACCTTGGTCGAAGAATATGACGTCACCGACCTTGAGGAAGCGCGCGCGATGATGAACCGCGACCGCGGCGACAAACCCAAGCTGACCTTGCTGCCGTTCCTCATTACCGCGATGGCTAGGGCGTTGCCCGACTGGCCGATGCTCAACGCCAATTATGACGACGACGCCAATGTCATCACCCGATTTGGCGCGCTCAATCTCGGCATGGCTACCCAGACTCCCGGCGGCCTGATGGTTCCGGTTATCCGCGGCGCCGACGCGATGGATGTGTGGCATTTAGCGGGCGAGATCGGCCGACTGGCCGAGGCGGCGCGCTCGGGCAAGGCGAGCCGCGAAGAACTGTCGGGCTCGTCGATCACCCTGTCAAGCCTCGGGCCAATGGGGGGCATCACCTCGACTCCGGTCATCAACCGCCCGGAAGTGGCGATCATCGCCGTCAACAAGGTCGAGGAAAAGGTTGTCGTGGTCGATGACGACATCGCGGTGCGCAAGCGCATGAACCTGTCGCTAAGCTGCGATCACCGAGTCGTCGATGGCTGGGACGCGGCCAATTTCATGCAGGAATTGAAGCGCTATCTCGAACATCCGCTGCGGCTGCTATCGGCCTGACCTTTCGCGCCTGTTGCGGTTGTGCCTGCTCCTGACCGGCCCAACATCGTCACCGCCCGCGCGCTATAGGCATACGCCATGGCATCGTGCCGCTCCGACGCCTGCGAGTTGATCGAGCGGATTGCGGCGACCGATTCTTGCTCAGCTCGGCGGAGCAGGAAGCCGAGCTCGTCGGAAGGCGCTTCTTCACGGACCCGCGCCGGCATTGTCATGTCTCTCTCCTTGATGGTGCAGTGAACGTCGAACATGACTTCCAGATGTCCGAAAGAGATACGTCGCGCGCGCTTCGCGAGATTATCGGCGAACCGCGCCACCGGCGCGCTAAGCGGCGAGGCGCTCGAACTCGGCAAGTCCGGCTGCAATCCCCGCCGCGCGCTGCTCGGGTCCGACCGCGATGCCGTCGGCGTGGACGAACTCGGGGGTGATTTCGAGGAACCCGAAGACGCCGGTGAGATAGGTCTCGACATGTTCGAGCGCGTTGGCCGAATCGTAAAATCCGCCGCGCGACACGGCGATGATCACGCGCTTGTTGCCGGCCAGCCCTTCCGGGCTACGGTCGGGGGCATAGCGAAACGTCTTGCCAGCAATGGCGATGCGGTCGATCCACGCCTTCCAATTGGCTGGCCACGCCAAAATTATACATTGGCGCTCCGATGACCACGATGTCGGCGGCGAGAAATTCCTCGACCACGCTTTCGTCGGCAAACGCGGGCAAAGTCAGATGCTCGATCGGGGCCAGTGCCAGGTCGCGCTCAATCACCTCGGCGCCCGGATCCTGAGCGATCAGCTGGTTGATTGTCGCAGCGGTCAATTGCCGGCTCACGCTGCCAATCCCGGTGATGCTGCTATCGATCTTGAGATTAGTCACTATTGCCTCCTAGGTATGGAATCGTTACCGAGGCACACTAAGTAACTACAAGAAAATGGCCCGCAAAAGGCATTTTGTTGTGGCTGACGAACAAATTTGTGCGTGGGAACACAGCTGTGCCCACCCGCGTGGGAGATTAGAAATGAAGGACCCGACAAACCCCGTGTGCCGGACGATCAGCACCTTACTGTCGCGGATCGGCGACAAATGGAGCGTGCTCATTGTTTCCACGCTCGGCGACGGCTCGCGGCGCTTCGGTGAGCTCCGCCGCGAAATCCCGAGCGTGTCGCAACGCATGCTCACATTGACGCTGCGCAACCTCGAGCGCGACGGGCTGGTCAGCCGGACGGTGACGCCGAGCATTCCGCCGAGGGTCGATTACGAACTGACCCCGCTCGGTCGCTCGCTCGAAGGGCCGATCGGGCAATTGCAACAATGGGCGGTCGACAATGTCGGCGCGATCCACGCCGCCCAGGCGCGGTTCGATATGGCGCAAGACAAGGCGCAGGCCGCGTGAGCACAATGCCGGGGGCGAACAGCCTCGACGACTTGCTCGAGCGCGGCGATCATCCTTAGCTTGTCGATGGACTGGTTTTTTCTATAGCCGGACGCGAAGAACAGCGCTTCGACAGGGCTCAGCGCGGACGGAGAGTCTTTTGCTCAAGAAGGTTACTTCCGATATCGACGCGCTCCGGACGATCGAGGAGCGGCTGCGCTTTCTGTCGGCGTGGACTATTCATCACGCCAATCATGTCCGCGAATCCGGCGATGGGCTCAAGGTCGGAGGGCACCAGGCTAGCTGCGCCTCGATGACCGCGATCATGGCCGTGCTCTATTTTCACGCGCTCGGGCCCAACGACAAGGTCGCGGTCAAGCCGCATGCCGGACCAGTGCTCCATGCGATCCATTATCTGCTCGGCTCGCAAACGCGCGCGCAGCTCGAGCAATTCCGCGCCTTCGGCGGCGCGCAAAGCTATCCCAGCCGGACCAAGGACTGCATTCCGGTCGACTTCTCAACCGGATCGGTGGGACTTGGCGTTGCGGTCACCTTGTTCGCCAGCCTGATCCAGGATTACCTGACCGGGCATGGCCTGCTCGATGAGGCCGATCGCGGCCGCTTCGTCGCGCTGGTCGGCGATGCCGAGCTCGACGAGGGCAATATCTATGAAGCGCTGATTGAGGGCTCCAAGCACGACGTCCGCAACCTGTGGTGGATCCTCGATTATAATCGGCAGAGCCTCGACGCCATCAGCGCCGACAAGATGTTTGAGCGCTTCGACGAGATTTTCCGCGCCTGTGGGTGGCGAGTAGTCGAGCTTAAATATGGCAAGAAGCTTGCCGCAGCGCTCGGCGAGGACAAGGCGCTAAAGGACTGGTTCGACACGCTCCCAAACGCGGATTTGAGCGCACTCCATTACCAGGGCGGAGAGGCCTTCAGATCACGCATCGAGGGCGATCTCGGGGCCTCTGCCGACCGATTCCTCAAGGCTCACGACAATACGTCGCTGGCAGCACTGTTCGCCGACCTCGGCGGCCATTGCATGGACAGTCTGGTCGAGGCGTTCGATGCCGCGCAGGACGATGTCCCGACCCTGTTCATCGCGTGGACGATCAAGGGCCACGGCCTGCCGTTTGCCGGCCACAAGGACAACCACGCGGGGCTGATGAACCCGACTCAAATGGCCGCTCTAAGTGCATCGATGGGCGTTCGCGACGGCCATGAATGGGGTGAGCTTGAAGGGGTCGGCGACAATGCGCGTCCCGGCGTCGAGGCGCTGATCGAGCGCAGCCGGATCGCCCGCGCCAAGCGCGAACGGCGTTTCGGAATGATGCCAATTCCCGCCATCCCGGCACCCGCTGGCGAAGAGCAATCCACACAGGCCGCCTTCGGACGGATCCTCAACGACCTCAGCCGGGCGAAGGCCGAGCTTGCCGACCGAATCCTCACCACCTCGCCCGACGTTACCGTTTCGACCAACCTCGGCGCCTTCGTCAACCAGCGCGGACTCTTCCGCCGCGACGGCCAAAGCGATGTCTTTGCTGACGCAAAGATTGCCTCCACACAAAGATGGCGGTCGCACAACAAGGGCCAGCATATCGAACTCGGGATTGCCGAGAATAATCTGTTCCTGATGCTTGCAGCGGCGGGCCTGTCGGGCGATCTGTTCGGCACTCGCCTGTTCCCCATCGGCACGCTTTACGACCCGTTCATCGCCCGCGGCCTCGATGCGCTCAATTACGCCTGTTACCAGGATGCACGTTTCCTCCTCGTCGCGACCCCGAGCGGGATCACGCTTGGTCCCGAAGGCGGCGCCCACCAGTCGATCAACCCGCCGCTGATCGCGCTCGGCCAGCCGGGCCTGCGCCATTACGAGCCCGCCTTTGCCGACGAGTTGGCAGCAATGATCGAAGAGGCGTTCCGGCTGATCGACGACCCGGCGGGCGAATCCACCTACCTTCGCTTGTCGACGCGCACGCTGCGTCAAGTCGAGCGCGACGGCGACGAGTGGAAGTCAGGCGCGCTCGCCGGTGGCTATTGGCTGCGTGAGCCGGGGCCACGAAGCGAAGCGGCAATTGTCGCCATGGGCGCGGTCATGCCCGAAGCGCTGGCGGCGTGGGAGGAATTGTCGAACGACCTCCCCGGCATTGGGCTGCTCAGCGTGACCTCGCCCGATCTGCTTCATCGCGGCTGGACCGAGGCGCAGGCAGCACGCTGGGGCGGCAAGCGCGCGCCAAGCCATGTCGAGCAGCTGCTTTCCAAGCTCGGTCGCAACGCCGGCCTCGTCACCATCGCCGATGCCGCGCCGGCGTCCTTGTCATGGCTCGGCGGAGTGCTCGGCCAACGCGTCGCGCCGCTTGGAGTCGACCGCTTCGGCCAGACCGGCAACCTCGCCGATCTCTACGCCGCCTACCGCCTCGATGGCGCCGCGATCACCGAAGGCGTTGCCGAGCTGCTCCTCTCCCAATAGGAAGACCAGATGGCCGGGCGATATTTTGACGAATGGCAAGTTGGCGACCGCGTCGAGCATGCGGTCAGGCGGACGGTCACCGAAACCGACAATGTCCTCATCTCTACACTGACCCATAATCCGCAACCGCTGCACCTCGACCGCGAAGTCGCCGCGCAAAGCGAATTCGGCCAGCCGATCGTCAATTCGATTTTTACTTTCGGACTGATGGTCGGGGTCAGCGTCAGCGACACCACGCTCGGAACCCTCGTCGCCAATTTGGGCTACGACAAGCTGATCTTCCCCAAGCCGGTGTTCATCGGCGATACGCTACGTAGCGAGAGCGAATGTATCGGGTCACGCGAATCCAAATCGCGGCCCAGTGCCGGGATTGTTGCTTGGGCCCATCGCAGCTTCAATCAGCGCGACGAACTGGTGTGCCAGTGCGAGCGTTCGGCGCTGATCCTCAAGACCCCGCGATGAACGAGCCCCGCAGCTGGCTGTTCGTCCCCGCCGACAGCGAGCGCAAGATTGCCAAAGCGCTCGACAGCGCCGCCGA